>NZ_LZJX01000128.1:0-22024 GCF_001667595.1 Mycobacterium sp. E2989
CCCCGGGGGCCCGCCCCCCCGCCCCCCCCCGCCCCCCCGGGCCGGGCGGGCGCGGCGCCGGGGCACTGGGCGGCGGCTGCAGACGGTCCCTCAGGAATTCGTCGCGCTCGTTCATGGGCTCCTCGCGTGCCGGGTGATCGATCGGCGCTGGTGGGGTTCGTCCGGGGCCAGTGATAAGCGCCACGGCCCAACCGCCGTCGCGGAAGGCGGACCAGTACGGGTCCAGTATCTCCTCACGGGGCGCGCACCGATACCGTGCAAACTTAGCAGCGCTTGACGCGGCGCGGCCGCGGCGGCCGGGGCCACCCGCTGAGCACCGTCATGCGGGCCGACGGCAGCGCGGCGGCGATCCGAGGTGGCTCTGGCAGCAAACTCCCAACGCGGTTTCCGTTCACGCGCCGCGCCGGCGTGAGCGGCGGGGCTGTGACGAGAATTGCACCCCCAAAACGGCATGTCGGCACGGTTGCCGGCCGTCGGCCGCCGCGGAATTTACTGGGCTGCCAGCTGGCGGTTAGACTTGGCGAAGTTGGCATGTCAGGCGGGTATTGTCATATCGTTTTACGACTTGTCGAGACCGGTTTCCAGGCCACCGTTCAGCGCTGCACGGACGCATCCCTAACAGGATCATCGCCACCTGGGGGACAGCCTATCGAGACAAGACCGAGGGATCACAGCCCGCAACCTTCGGGTACGACCTCCTCGGGAGCAGCTGTTAACGGCCGCTGACAAACGTTCAGTTGAAGGGTCAGGTGCATATGACGCCCAAGCGCGTCGGGTTATACAACCCCGCGTTCGAGCACGATTCGTGCGGGGTAGCCATGGTCGTCGATATGCACGGCCGTCGCAGCCGCGACATCGTGGACCAGGCCATCACCGCGCTGCTCAACCTCGAACACCGCGGTGCTCAAGGCGCCGAACCGCGCAGCGGTGACGGCGCCGGCATCCTGATCCAGGTCCCGGACGCCTTCCTGCGCGAAGTCGTCGATTTCGAGTTGCCGCCCCCGGGCAGCTATGCCACGGGAATCGCCTTCTTGCCGCAGTCGTCCAAGGACGCCGCGGCCGCCTGCGACGCGGTCGAGAAGATCGCCGAAGCCGAGGGTCTGACGGTGCTCGGCTGGCGCAACGTGCCCATCGACGACTCGTCGCTGGGCGCGCTGTCCCGCGACGCGATGCCGACGTTCCGGCAGGTCTTCATGGCCGGCGCATCGGACATGACGCTGGAGCGCCGCTGTTATCTGGTCCGCAAGCGCGCCGAGCACGAACTCGGCACCAAGGGTCCCGGGCAGGACGGGCCCGGCCGCGAAACCGTCTATTTCCCAAGCCTTTCCGGCCAGACCCTGGTCTACAAGGGCATGCTGACCACCCCGCAGCTCAAGGCGTTTTACCTTGACCTGCAAGACGATCGGATGACCAGCGCGCTGGGCATCGTCCATTCGCGGTTCTCCACCAACACCTTCCCGTCGTGGCCGCTGGCCCATCCGTTCCGTCGGGTGGCTCACAACGGCGAGATCAACACCGTCACCGGCAACGAGAACTGGATGCGGGCCCGTGAGGCGTTGATGAAGACCGACATCTTCGGCACGGAAGCCGATGTCGAGAAGTTGTTCCCCATCTGTACCCCGGGCGCCTCCGACACGGCGCGCTTCGACGAGGCGCTCGAGCTGCTGCACCTGGGTGGCCGCAGCCTGGCCCACGCGGTGCTGATGATGATCCCGGAGGCCTGGGAGCGCAACGAGTCGATGGACCCCGCGCGGCGGGCGTTCTACGAGTTCCACGCGTCCCTGATGGAGCCCTGGGACGGGCCCGCGTCGATCACGTTCACCGACGGCACCATCGTGGGTGCGGTGCTTGACCGAAATGGCTTGCGCCCCTCCCGGATCTGGGTCACCGAGGACGGCCTGGTGGTGATGGCCTCCGAGGCCGGTGTGCTGGACCTGGACCCGGCCAAGGTGGTCCGTCGGATGCGGTTGCAGCCGGGCCGGATGTTCCTGGTGGACACCACCCAGGGGCGCATCGTCTCCGACGAGGAGATCAAGGCCGAACTCGCGGCCGAGCATCCGTACCAGGAGTGGCTCGACCGCAACCTGGTTCCCCTGGAGAAGCTGCCGCAGGGCGACTACGTGCGGATGCCCCACGATCGACTCGTCAAGCGCCAGCTGACATTCGGCTACACCTACGAGGAGCTCAACCTGCTGGTGTCGCCCATGGTGCGTACCGGTGCCGAGCCGCTCGGCTCGATGGGCACCGACACCCCGGTCGCGGTGCTCTCGCAGCGGCCGCGGATGCTCTACGACTACTTCCAGCAGCTCTTCGCCCAGGTGACCAACCCCCCGCTGGACGCCATCCGCGAGGAGGTGGTGACCAGTTTGCAGGGCACCACCGGCGGGGAGCGCGACCTGCTCACGCCGACCGAGCAGTCCTGTCACCAGATCGCTTTGCAGCAGCCGATTCTGCGCAACCACGAGCTGGCCAAGCTGGTCAACCTCAACCCCGACGACGAGGTCAACGGGCGCCCGCATGGCATGCGGTCCAAGGTGATTCGCTGCCTGTACCCGGTCGCCGAGGGCGGCGCAGGCCTGGCCGCGGCGCTCGACGACGTGCGTGCGCAGGCGTCGGCGGCGATCGAGGACGGTGCGCGGGTCATCATTCTGTCGGACCGCCACTCCGACGAGCGGATGGCACCCATCCCGTCGCTGCTCGCGGTCGCCGGAGTGCACCACCACTTGGTGCGCGACCGGACGCGCACGCACGTGGGCCTGGTCGTCGAGACTGGTGACGCCCGCGAGGTGCACCACATGGCGATGCTGATCGGGTGCGGGGCGGCGGCGATCAACCCCTACCTGGCGTTCGAGTCGATCGAGGACATGCTCGACCGCGGCGCGATCGACGGTATCGACCGCGAAAAGGCGCTGAATAACTACGTGAAGGCCGCCGGCAAGGGCGTGCTCAAAGTGATGTCCAAGATGGGCATTTCGACCCTGGCCTCCTACACCGGCGCGCAGCTGTTCCAGGCGGTCGGCGTGTCAGAGGACGTGCTCGACGAGTACTTCACCGGGTTGAGCTGCCCGATCGGCGGGATCACCCTGGAGGACATCGCCGCCGACGTCGCCGCCCGCCACCGGCTGGCCTACCTGGACCGCCGCGACGAGCGGGCGCACCGCGAGCTCGAGGTGGGCGGCGAATACCAGTGGCGCCGGGAGGGTGAGTACCACCTGTTCAACCCGGAGACGGTATTCAAGCTGCAGCACTCGACCCGCACCGGCCAATACAAGATCTTCAAGGACTACACCCGCCTGGTCGATGACCAGAGCGAGCGGATGGCCTCACTGCGCGGCCTGCTCAAGTTCCGCGGCGGGGTGCGGCCGCCCGTTCCGCTGGAAGAGGTCGAACCCGCCAGCGAGATCGTCAAGCGCTTCTCCACCGGGGCCATGAGCTACGGCTCGATCTCGGCCGAGGCGCACGAGACGCTGGCCATCGCGATGAACCGGCTGGGTGGACGATCCAACAGCGGTGAGGGCGGCGAGGACGTCAAGCGTTTCGAGCGCGATCCCGATGGGGATTGGCGCCGCAGCGCGATCAAGCAGGTGGCCTCCGCGCGCTTCGGTGTCACGTCGCATTACCTGACGAACTGCACCGACATCCAGATCAAGATGGCGCAGGGCGCCAAACCCGGTGAGGGCGGCCAGCTTCCCGGGCACAAGGTGTACCCGTGGGTCGCCGAGGTTCGGCATTCCACGCCGGGAGTCGGCCTGATCTCGCCGCCGCCGCACCACGACATCTACTCCATCGAGGATCTCGCGCAGCTGATCCACGACCTCAAGAACGCCAACCCCGCCGCGCGCGTGCACGTCAAGCTGGTCTCCGAGAACGGAGTGGGCACGGTCGCGGCCGGCGTCTCCAAGGCGCACGCGGACGTGGTGCTGATCTCCGGCCACGACGGCGGGACGGGCGCGACCCCGCTGACGTCGATGAAGCACGCCGGCGCGCCGTGGGAGCTGGGCCTGGCCGAGACGCAACAGACGTTGCTGCTCAACGGTTTACGCGACCGGATCGTGGTCCAGGTGGACGGCCAGCTCAAGACGGGTCGCGACGTGATGATCGCCGCACTGCTCGGCGCCGAGGAATTCGGCTTCGCCACCGCGCCGCTGGTGGTCGCGGGCTGCATCATGATGCGGGTGTGTCACCTCGACACCTGCCCGGTCGGCGTCGCCACCCAGAACCCGGTGCTGCGGGAGCGGTTCACCGGCAAGCCCGAGTTCATCGAAAACTTCTTCATGTTCATCGCAGAAGAGGTTCGGGAATACATGGCGCAGTTGGGTTTCCGTACCGTCAACGAGGCCGTCGGCCAGGTCGGGGCGCTGGACACCACGCTGGCCCGCGCGCACTGGAAGGCGCACAAGCTGGATCTCGCGCCGGTGCTGCACGAGCCCGAGTCGGCGTTCATGAACCAGGATCTCTACTGCAGCTCCCGTCAGGACCACGGCCTGGACAAGGCGCTCGATCAGCAGTTGATCGTGATGAGCCGGGAGGCGCTCGATTCCGGCAAGCCGGTGCGCTTCTCGACCACCATCAGCAACGTGAACCGCACGGTGGGCACCATGCTCGGCCACGAGGTGACCAAAGCCTATGGCGGGCAGGGGCTTCCGGACGGGACCATCGATATCACCTTCGACGGCTCCGCGGGCAACAGCTTCGGGGCGTTCGTGCCGAAGGGAATCACCCTGCGGGTTTACGGCGACGCCAACGACTACGTCGGCAAGGGCCTCTCGGGCGGGCGGATCGTGGTGCGGCCGTCGGACAACGCCCCGCAGGACTACGTGGCCGAGGACAACATTATCGGCGGCAACGTGATTCTGTTCGGCGCGACCAGCGGCGAGGCCTTCCTGCGCGGAGTGGTCGGTGAACGGTTCGCGGTCCGCAACTCCGGCGCCCACGCGGTGGTCGAGGGTGTCGGTGACCATGGATGCGAATACATGACGGGTGGTCGGGTTGTGATTCTGGGCCGAACCGGCCGCAACTTCGCCGCGGGGATGTCAGGGGGTGTGGCTTACGTGTACGACCCGGACGAGCAATTGCCGGACAACCTCAACATCGAGATGGTCGATGTGGAGACGCTGGACTCCGACGACGCCGAGTTCCTGCACGGCATCATCCAGGCGCACGTGGACGCCACGGATTCGGCGGTAGGCCAGCGGATCCTGGCCGACTGGCGCGGACAACAGCGCCACTTCGTCAAGGTGATGCCGCGCGACTACAAGAAGGTGCTGCAGGCGATCGCCGAAGCCGAGCGCGATGGCGTCGACGTGGACAAGGCGATCATGGCGGCCGCGCATGGCTGATCCGAGCGGCTTCCTGAAGTACACCCACCGGGAACTGCCGAAGCGTCGGCCTGTCCCGCTGCGGTTGAAGGACTGGCACGAGGTCTACGAGGACTTCGACGAGGGCACCCTGCGCGAGCAGGCGACCCGGTGCATGGATTGCGGTATTCCGTTCTGCCACAACGGGTGTCCGTTGGGCAACCTGATCCCGGAGTGGAACGACCTGGTGCGCCGGGGCCGGTGGCGCGACGCGATCGAGCGGTTGCACGCCACCAACAACTTTCCGGACTTCACCGGCCGGCTGTGTCCGGCGCCGTGTGAACCGGCCTGTGTGCTTGGCATCAACCAGGATCCGGTGACGATCAAGCAGATCGAGCTGGAGATCATCGACCGTGCCTTCGAGGAAGGCTTCGTGGTGCCGCTGCCCCCGGACAAGCTGACTCAGAAGAAGGTAGCGGTGGTCGGTTCCGGTCCGGCCGGTTTGGCCGCCGCGCAGCAGCTGACCCGCGCCGGCCACACGGTCACCGTCTTCGAGCGGTCGGATCGCATCGGCGGGCTGCTGCGCTACGGCATCCCGGAATTCAAGATGGAAAAGCGCGTCCTCGACCGGCGCCTGGACCAGATGCGGGCCGAGGGAACCGAATTCCGCGCGGGCGTCAACGTCGGGATCGACATCACCGCCGAACAATTGCGGGCCGATTTCGACGCGGTGGTGCTCGCCGGCGGCGCGACCGCCTGGCGGGACCTGCCCGTGCCCGGGCGGGACCTGGACGGCATCCACCAGGCGATGGAATACCTGCCGTGGGGGAACCGGGTGCAGGAGGGCGACGACGTCCTGGGGCCCGACGGGGAGCCGCCGATCACCGCCAAGGGCAAGAAGGTCGTCATCATCGGCGGCGGCGACACCGGGGCGGACTGCCTCGGCACCGCGCACCGGCAGGGCGCCGCCGTCGTGCACCAATTCGAGATCATGCCCCGCCCGCCGGAGTCGCGCGCCGAATCGACCCCGTGGCCGACCTATCCCTTGATGTACCGGGTGTCCTCGGCGCACGAGGAGGGCGGCGAGCGGGTGTTCTCGGTCAACACCGAGCAGTTCGTCGGCGAGGACGGCCGCGTGACCGCGCTCAAGGCGCACGAGGTCACCATGCAGGACGGCAAGTTCGTCAAGGTGGAGGGCTCGGACTTCGAACTCGAGGCCGACCTGGTGCTGCTGGCCATGGGATTCGTCGGGCCGGAAAAGGAAGGCCTGCTCAACGACCTCGAGGTCAAATTCACCGAGCGTGGCAACGTCGCGCGGGGTGCCGACTTCGACACGTCGGTCCCGGGTGTGTTTGTCGCCGGGGACATGGGCCGGGGTCAGTCGCTGATCGTCTGGGCGATAGCTGAGGGCCGGGCCGCCGCCGCGGCCGTGGACCGGTACCTGATGGGGGCGACCGCGCTCCCGGCGCCGGTCAAGCCGACCGCCGTTCCCCTGCAGTAGTCACAGTAGTCACACCAGAAACACAAGCACCAAACTTCGGCGAGTCTGCCCTCGTTTGCCAGCCGCCGGGTGTCTAATAGCCCTTTGTGGGCTCCGTCACACGGGCGAAAGATCGGGGTCCCGGCTGAACGGAACGATCGCAGGAGTGATCACTGTGCACATCAATCCCGTACCTCGATCACGGATGGGGCGAATCGCCTGGTCCTGGTTTCGCCACCCGGTAAAAAGCCGAGAGTTCCCCGCCAAACACGAGCGCCTGGTCACCGCCGACGATTTGCTGATTTTCGGCGCGTAACCACCCTTCCCACACGCGTTCCCGCGCGGCGCGGGAGTTTGCTCACCGCCGCACCGCGCGAAAACCGGGCCCCTAGTTGTCCAACAACCCCGAATCGCGGATGGCTTCGGCCAAGGGTTCCAAGACGGCCGGGTCGTGCGGCGGGTTGATGTACACAATGCCCAGGTCGAGCCCCTCGGCGGCCAGTCCGGCCGCCTCCTCGACGACCTGCTGGTAGTTGCGCTCCGCGTCCAGGCGCAGGTGGGCCGACAGCATGATCTCCTTCGGGTCGCGCCCGATCTTCTCGCACTCCGCGGCCAGCACGTCACGCTTGCGCGCGAACAACTCGGGCGGACCGCCGACGAAGTTCCAGTGCTGCGCGTAGCGCGCGGTGATCGGCAGCGTTCGCTTTTCCCCGCTGCCGCCGATGCAGATCGGCGGGTGCGGGCGTTGCACACCCTTGGGCTCGTTGCGGGCGCCCTTGAGCTGGTAGTACTTGCCGTCGAAATCGGTGGTCTCCTGGCTGAGCAGGCTCACCAGCACCTCGCACGCCTCCTCGAACCGATCGAAGCGCTCCCTGATGCTGCCCAGCTCGATGCCGTAGGCGCCGGACTCCTCTTCATTCCAGCCGGCGCCGATGCCCAGCTCCAGTCGTCCGTTCGAGATGATGTCGAGGGCGGCTGCCATGTTGGCCAGCAGCGCGGGGTGGCGGTAGTGGATGCCGGTGACCAGGGTGCCCAGCCGCAGCCGCGTGGTCGCCTGCGCCAGGGCGGTGAGCGTGGTCCAGCCCTCCAGACAGGGCCCGCTGCTGTCGGAGAAGATGGGGTAGAAGTGGTCGAAGGTCCACCCGGACTCGTACACGTCGATACCGTCGGCCGCCTGCCAGACGGCCAGCATGTCGGCCCAGGTGGTGTTCTGAGGTGAGGTCTTGAACGCGAATCGCATGAAACCGACGTTAGCCGATCTTTATGAAGCGCAACTAAACTCAGCGGCGCGATGAGCTACTCCCTCGGACTCGATACCAAGGTCACGCTGCTGGCGGCCGGGCTGATCTTTCTGCTCGCGCTGGTGCTTGGCGTGTGGAAATACCGACAGATCATGGTCGCACCGGACCATCGCGCCCATCCCTACGTCGACATCGCGCACCGGGCGGCGCTGCTCTACTCGTTTGCGACGCTGTTGCTGGCGGTCTTCGTCGAGCTCAGCGCCTGGCCGACGTGGGCCAACCTCACCGCGGCCGGCGTGGTCGTCTTCTTTTTCGTCGGCGCCATCCTCAGCTACATCGCGCACGGGGCGCGCCGGGACACCGTCAACCAGTTCGCGGACCCCGCCCCCGGCACCGGCCTCATGATGGCGCTGCTCATCGCAGGCGAGATCGGGGGCTTCAGCGTGCTGCTCGCCGGCTTCATCGTCGGGCAGCTGACCTGACGGGGGCGGGCACACTGGAGTCATGGACCCGGTAACCGCCCTGCGGCAGATCGCCTATTACAAGGACCGGAGCCGCCACGACCCGCGACGCGTGATGGCGTATCGCAACGCCGCCGACATCATCGAGGGTCTCGACGACGCCGCGCGCGAGCGGCACGGCCAGGCCAACAGCTGGCAGTCGCTGCCGGGCATCGGACCCAAGACCGCGAAAGTCATCGACCAGGCCTGGTCCGGTCGCGAGCCCGACTTGCTGGTCGAATTGCGTTCCGGCGCCGAGGATCTCGGCGGGGGTGAGATCCGCGCGGCGTTGCGCGGCGACCTGCACCTGCATTCCAACTGGTCCGACGGGTCGGCGCCGATCGACGAGATGATGGCGGCCGCATCCGCGCTGGGGCACGAGTACTGCGCGTTGACCGACCACTCGCCGCGCCTGACCATCGCCAACGGGCTGTCGCCGGAGAGGTTGCGCGCGCAGCTCGACGTGATCGACAAGCTGCGCGACCAGTTCGCGCCGATGCGCATCCTCACCGGTATCGAGGTCGACATTCTCGAGGACGGCAGCCTCGACCAGGAGCCGGAGTTGCTCGAGCGCCTCGACGTCGTGGTGGCCAGCGTGCATTCCAAGCTGTCGATGGACGCCGCGGCGATGACGCGGCGCATGGTGCGCGCCGTCTCCAATCCGCATGCCGACGTGCTGGGCCACTGCACCGGGCGACTGGTCTCCGGGAACCGGGGCATCCGACCGCAGTCGAAGTTCGATGCCGAAGCGGTGTTCACCGCCTGCCGCGACCACGGCACCGCGGTCGAGATCAACTCGCGGCCGGAGCGCCGCGATCCGCCAACCCGGCTGCTCAAGCAGGCCATGGACATCGGCTGCGTCTTCAGCATCGACACCGACGCCCACGCGCCCGGCCAGCTGGACTTCCTCGGTTACGGCGCCCAGCGCGCGCTGGACGTGGGCCTGCCCGTCGACCGGATCGTCAACACCTGGCCGGCCGAGCGGCTGCTGGACTGGACCGCTTCGAATTAGTCCGGCACTAGTCCGGCAGGTGCGGCATCTCCAAGCCCGCGTCGCGCCCGACGAGCACCGCCGGCGTGAGCGCGGACTTGCCGTAGCGGTCCCGCACCCGGTCGATCGCCGCGTCGATCGCGAGCCGGTTCTCTTCGTCGTCGAAGGGCAACGCCAGTTGCTGGGCGCCGCTGCGGTCGATTCCCGACACCGCGAAGCCGACCAGCGTCAGCCCGCGCTCGGCGATGAGCGGCGCGGCCGACGCGACCAGCTGACGGGCGGCCGACAGGATGGGCTGCGTCGAGGACGTCGCCAACGGCAGTGTCCGCGACCGCGTCGCCCGGCCGAAGTCGTCGAACCGCAGGCGCAGCACCACCGTGCGCCCGGTGCGCCCGGCGGCGCGCATGCGGCCGGTGATGCGGTCGATCAGATTCACCACCACCGCGTCGATCTCCGAAGCCGACATGGTGTTGCCTGCGCGGCCGAGCGCACGTTGCGCCCCCACGGACCGGCGACGCACACCGGTGGTCACCCGGCGCCGGTCGATGTTGTGCGACAGGGCAAAAAGCTGCCGGCCCATGGCGCCGCCGAGCAGCGAGGCCAGCGTCGACTCGTTCAGCTCGGCGACGTCGGCGACGGTCATCAGCCCGTGGGCGTGCAGCTTGTCGGCCGTCTTGGCGCCCACGCCCCACAGCCGCCGCACCGGCAACGGGTGCAGGAACGCCAGTTCCTGCTCGGGGGGCACCAGCAGCAGCCCGTCCGGCTTGGCCTCCTGGCTGGCGACCTTGGCCAGGAACTTCGTCCGGGCGATGCCCACGGTGATGGGCAGGCCGACTCGCTCGCGCACGTCGGCGCGCAACCGTTCGGCGATCTCGACCGGCGTCCCCGACACCCGGCGCAGGCCGCCGACGTCCAGGAACGCCTCGTCCACCGAGAGCGGCTCCACGATCGGGGTGCAGTCGCGAAACACCTCGAAGACCGCGTCACTGGCGCGGCTGTAGGCCCGCATCCGGGGCGGCACCACCGCGGCATGCGGGCACAGCCGGCGGGCCTGCGCGCCGCCCATCGCCGTGCGCACCCCGTAGGCCTTCGCCTCGTAGCTGGCGGCGAGCACGACGCCACCGCCGACGATCACCGGGCGGCCGCGCAACGTCGGGTCGTCGCGCTGTTCGACGGACGCGTAGAACGAATCCAGGTCCGCGTGCAGGATGGACGCATCGCACCGCACGAACATATGTTCGCACGCACCGGTGACGGCTAGCTGGATTCGCCGTAGATGCTGGTCACCCAGATGTGGGTGAGGGTGTCGACCACCCGCTCCTCGTCGACTGCCGGCGTTTCGGCGGACAGGGCGGCCATCATCGTGCGCTCGTTCATCTGGTTCAGGGAGGTGGCCAGGTCGGCGGCCGGGATCGTCTCCGGCGCGGCGCCGCGCGCGCGTTCGGCGGCGATCATGGCCGCGGTCTGATCGATCCACTTCTGCATGAAGCTCAACCAGACCGCGCGCAGCTCGGGGCTGGTCGCCAGCGCTTCGGTTGCGGCGCGGGCGAGCCGGCGGTGCGTGCTGAAAGCCAGGAAGAACGCCTTGATGCCGTTGCGCCACACCCGGCGCGGGTCCGAGGGCAGCCGTTGCACCGCGCCGTCGAACTCGGAGTCCGCGCGCGCGATCACCGGCTCCAGCAGCGAGATCAGCACCGCATCCTTCGACTTGAAATAGAAGTAGAACGTCGGCCGCGACAGGCCCGCGCCCTTGGCCAGGTCATCGACCGAGATGTCGGCGAACGAGCGCTGCTCCAGCAGCCGCTCGGCGGTCGCGAGGATTGCCCGCTCACGGTCGTCGCCGGACGGCCGAATCGCACGGCGACCCCGCAACGCACGGGTCTGGCCGACGGAAGTCACGACCGCTACTTTACACGGCGTCGATAGTTTCAACACCCTGTTGACTCCATCGACACCCCGTTGATACCGTGGCCATCATGACTGAGCACCTTGACGTGATCATCGTGGGCGCCGGCATCTCCGGGATCAGCGCGGCGTGGCACCTGCAGGAGCGCTGCCCGACGAAGAGCTACGCCATCCTCGAACGCCGCGACGACCTGGGCGGCACCTGGGACCTGTTCAAGTACCCGGGCATCCGGTCGGACTCGGACATGTTCACCCTCGGATTCCGGTTCAAGCCCTGGCGATCGGCGAAATCGATCGCCGACGGCGCCGACATCAAGGCCTACATCAACGAGGCCGCCGTCGAGAACAAGATCGACCAGCACATCCGTTACCGCCAGCGCGTGGTGTCCGCCGACTGGTCCGACGCCGAGAACCGCTGGACGCTCACCGTCGAGTCCGATGGCCAGCAGCGCGAGCTCACCTGCTCGTTCCTGTTCGCCTGTACCGGTTACTACAACTACGACGAGGGGTTCTCGCCCACGTTCCCTGGCGCCGAGGACTTCGAGGGCCGGATCGTCCATCCGCAGCACTGGCCGGAGGACCTCGACTACGCGGGCAAGAAGATCGTCGTCATCGGCTCCGGCGCCACCGCGATCACCCTGATCCCGGCCCTGGTGAACTCCGGCTCCGGCCACGTCACCATGCTGCAGCGCTCTCCGACCTACATCGGCTCGCTGCCCGGGGTCGACCCGTTCGCCGAGCGGGCCAATCGGCTGCTGCCCGACCGGCTGGCACACATCGCGAATCGCTGGAAAGCCATCTCGTTCAGCACCTTCCAGTACCAGCTGTCGCGCAAGGCCCCCGCCTACATGCGCAAGACGTTGATGACCATGGCCAAGCGCCGGCTGCCCGAAGGCTACGACGTCGAGAAGCACTTCGGGCCCCGGTACAACGTGTGGGACCAGCGGCTGTGCTTGGCGCCCGACGGCGATTTCTTCCGGACCATCCGGCACGGCAAGGCCGACGTCGTCACCGACACCATCGACCGGTTCACCAAGACAGGAATCAGGCTCACCTCCGGTGAGGAGCTGCAGGCCGACATCATCATCACCGCAACGGGTTTGAACATGCAGCTGCTCGGCGGTGTCAAGCCCACCCGCAACGGCGAGCCCATCGAGCTGACGTCGCTGATGACCTACAAGGGCCTGATGTTCTCCGGCGTGCCGAATTTCGCGATCACCTTCGGATACACCAATGCGTCGTGGACCCTGAAGGCCGACCTGGTCTCCGAGTTCGTCTGCCGACTGCTGAATTACATGGACGCAAACGGTTTTGACTTCGTAGAGCCGCAGCGTCCCGGCCCCGACGTCGACGAGTTGCCGTTCATGGACTTCAGCCCCGGATATTTTCAGCGGGCGATGGACATGCTGCCCAAGTCGGGGTCGCGTGCGCCGTGGCGGCTCAAGCAGAACTACTTCTTCGACATGCGCACGATCCGGCGCGGCAAGGTTGACGACGAGGGCTTGCAGTTCGCGAAAAAGCGTGCGCCGGTTGCGGTTTAGGGCTTGACGACGACGATGCCGTCGTCATCGCTGTAAGCGATCTCGCCCGGGACGAAGGTCACCCCGCCCAGCGTGACCTCGACGTCGCGCTCGCCGGTGCCCGTCTTGGCGCTCTTGCGCGGATTGGTGCCCAACGCCTTGATGCCGAGGTCGAGATCGCGTAGCGCGGCGGCATCGCGCACCGCCCCGTTGACGATCAGCCCGGCCCAGCCGTTCGAGCGGGCCAGCTCCGCGATGACGTCGCCGACCAGCGCCGAGTGCAGGGAACCGCCGCCGTCGATGACCAGTACGCCGCCCGCACTGGGTTGGGAGAGCACCGATTTCAGCAACGCGTTGTCTTCGAAGCAGCGCACGGTGCTGATGGGTCCGGCGAATTGCGGGCGGCCACCGAACTGGCGGAATTGCACATCGCAGCTGCGAACGTCGGGCCCGATGTCGTCGACGAGGTCGGCGGTCGGCTGAAATGACACGGTCACGTCTGACACCGTAGCGACGGTCAGCGGCGCCGCAGCTGACGGATCAACAGGATCGCCAGGAGGCTGACCGCCAGGGCCACGATCAACGGCATCGGGGACTGGGTGAGGGAGATCGCCGGCGCGTCCGCAGGGACCGGGTTGTTGGCGGCATCGACAGTCGATTTTGCTTGTGCCGCAACATCTTTCGCAGCGGCGGCGAGGTCGCCGTTACTTTCGATGCGCTGCTGCACCGCCAGCGATGGCTCGGGCGCCTTGGCGGGGGGCTCGGCGCTTTTGGCCGGCGCCTTCTTCGCGGGCGCTTTCTTGGCGGGCGCCTTTTTTGCGGGGGCTTTCTTCGCGGGGGCCTTCTTGGCGGGCGCCTTCGCCGCCTTCTTGACCGCCTTGGCCGGGGGCTTCTTCTCCGGCGGCGGGGTCGACGCGTCGTCGGGTTCGCTGCTCGGTTGGTCCTGCGGGTCTGCCATGCGGCCGCTCCTTGAGCTTTCTGTCGTTTGCCCACGCGGGTTCTCCGAACCCATCATGCCAGCACGAGTGTGGGCGGCTCGGCCGCCGGTCACGGTCTGTGCCGCACCGCCCACAGTGCCCCCGCCGCGACGAGCAGCACCGCCACCGCGACGAACGGCCAGACCGGGACATCGCCGCCGGTCGGGGCGCCGCCGGCCGGGGGCCCGGGCGCCCCGGTACCGGGCACCGTCAGCCGGAACGACCAGGATCCGGAGACCACGTGGCCGTCCGCGGACGTCACCCGGTAGTTCACCGTGTAGGTCCCGGCCGGACCCAGCGGCCGCAGGTCAATGCCGACCATCGCGCCCCGCACGGTGGGGTCGCCGGTGGACCACACGTTGCCGTCGGGGCCGACGACGGTCATGGCCGCGAAGGTGGTCTGCAGCTGTTCGTTGAACGTGGCGCTCACCCGCGGCGGACCGGTCGTGAGCACCGCGTTGTCCGCCGGGTCGGTGCCCACCCGCGCGGCGTGCGCCGACGCCACCGGCGCGGTGGCTGTCGCGATCGCCAACAGGGCACCGACGAGCGTGGCGATCGCCAACCGCCTCATGCTCGCCGGTGGATCAGCGCAAGGCAGATTCCCAGCGCGGCAACGATCAGGGCCGCGCCGCCCAACAGCCGGGCGGAGTTGTCCGGAGATTTCGGCGGCGGCGGCGCGGACGGCTGGCCGGCCGGCGGCGCGGACGGATGGTGGCCGTGGGACGGAGCCGTTCCCGCGGCCAGTGTCAGCGTTGGCACCGGGTGCTCCGGCTCGCCGCCCCCGGGTTGCGGCGGCTGGTCCCACTTCACGATCGTGCCGTCGGAGTAGGTCTGCGTGGCCGGAAACGTGACGGTCTCCGCGTCGGGCAGCTTCACCGACACCCGGAACAGCGCGAATTGATCGACCCCGATGCCGCCACCCGGGGAGGCCGTCCAGGTCACCGAGTGAACGGCCCCCGACGCCGGGTCTCGGTCGAGCTTGGCCGTCCAGCCCGGCATGCTTTCGGTGCGCGCCGAGGCGACGTCGGGCAGGGCGACGCTGAGGACCGTGGTCAGCGCGCCCGTGTTCGACTCGTTGGGTACCTGAAAGGTGACGATCGCCGTGGCGCCGCGCACCGCGTCGTCGCTACTGGCGTGGACGTGCGCCCCCGCGGCGGGGAGGTGCGCCGCGGCGACGAGGTACAGGCCGACTGCGGCGCCCACCGCGACGGGCAGGCGGGTCAGCCGCCGCGCGCGGATCCTTGTGCCGGGAAGCCGCATGCGGCGGTCAGCTGAGCCCGAGCCGGGCCATCAGGTCCGCCTCGATGCCGTCGAGCTGTGACGCGATCGCGGCGTGGGCCGCGCGGCGGCGGGCGGCCGGCATGTTCTCCGCGGCGGTGACGGCCGCGGAGAGATCGGTGAGTCGCTCGGTGATGGCGGAAACGAATTGCCGGGTCTCGGCGTCCTTGGGCTTCTTGTCCTGCACCGTCCGCAAAGACTTCTCCGCGCCGGCGATCCGGGCGGACAACTGCGCGCCGTGGCCCGAGAACTGCCCGATCTGGGCCAACGGTATTCCGAGTTGGTCCGCGCGACGCTGGTCGATCAGTGCGCGGGCCGAGACCGCGGCGCGGTAGATGATCGGCGTCAGGATCGGCGCGAGGAGCCGGGACACCGTCAGGGTCCGGCGGATCCGGGTCGGCGAGAAGATCTTGCCTTCCCGCGCCGCTTTGAGTTGGGTCTCCGCGACTTTCAGCGCGTTGCGGTCGCTGTCGCGTTGGGCTTTGATCTGCGCGCGGAGGGCCTTGGCCTCCGCCCGGTGGGCGGCGCGGTACCGGCGATTCTCGTTCTTGGCGGCGAGTTTGGCCTCCAGTTTGGCGCGCGCCCTGATCGCACGGGCTTCGGCGCGACGCGTCGCGCGGCTCTTTCGCTTGCGGAACAGGGCCATACCCGGCCGCCTCCCCGGTCTGTTGAAAACTGTCGCTCTCGCGCGTGCGCGATCCGTCAGCCAACCCTAATCGGAAAGGGCGGACGGGAGCCCCCCAGGTGGGCCGGGCGCCCGGTGCCCGCTAGGCGTCCAGGTGTTCCGCGCGGCGCAACTCGTTGACCCGCTGCATGACCTCGTGCTGGGCCTCGGGCGACAACTCGGAGGCGCGCAGGGCAATGCGGCGCACGCCGTCGTCGCGCATCGTGGCGAGGATCGACAGCTCCTTGTCGAGCTTCTCGTAGTACTCGTCGTCGGTGAAGTAGGCCGGCTTGATGCGGAAGAAGTTGGCCAGCGCGGCCATGGTGGCCGACGACGGGTTGGTGCGGTTCCCCGAACGCAGCTGCGACAGGTACGGAGCCGACATCGTGATGCCCTCCGCCTTGAGCGCCGCGATCACTTCGGCGGAGGTGTGCTGCCCCCGTCCGGGGGGATACACGGTGTCGAACAGGCGGTTCAGGCGAGCAGCGAACGTCGTGCTCATTGGTTATGACCTCCACTGGGCTGTAGAAGTGAACTATTACCTAGGTGTATTTGCTGATCATGGTAGCGAGGGTTTGTGTCCGTAACTAGGTGCAAACCCCCGCGGATTCGGTCCAGGCGTAGCTGGTGCTTGCCGATACCGCACTTGACGAGCGTCTAACTGATTCGCTGAAGTGTCCACTAAATAAGCGAAACTCACAGGTTATCCGCAGAATTCGCGGCTTGGCCCTAGGTGGCGGGCCGGTGATGCCGAGCCGGGGGAAGTGTAGGGTGGAAGGGTGCTGGGCGGTCGCCCGGCAACCAGGCAGCAATTTATGATCGCTTAACGCCGTATTTGCTGTCAGAACAGTGCTGCGGCCGGAAAACGCCACCCTGGGACGCGCGGGAGATGTGAACCGGCGTTCGGTCCGCCGACGCCAAGGCGCCCCGCGCACCCCTCCCGCCGGGGAAGTCGCCGGCGCCTGGGACGTCAACGGCGCGCTCAGTGTCGCCGGCGAACTTTCGACACATCACCGACGTTCGTCGGGTGATCGGAGTCCGGCACACCGGTTTGCCGGGGTCGCTTCGTCGAGTGCTGAGGACTGCCGGCCGGACGAAACGGCGCCGATGTAAACGCCTATGCCGCGAGCAACATCGCGAGTATCGCGGTATCGGGATGGGTGATGGGGTCGACGCCTACGCGACTGACCATCGAGGTGATCGTGCCGTCGGCCTCGGCTTCCACCCACGCCGCCCGATGCTCGAGTCCGAGATAGGGCAATCCGGGAAGCAGGACGCATCCCGACGCCGCCCCACTGCATTCCGGCAACGACGGCGTGGTCTCCGACGGCGGATGCAGCATCAGCAACGCGGGGGGTTGGTGGTCGGCGAAATAGCCCGGCTGTATTGCGGAGTCCCCGAAGACCGTGCCCTCGGCGAGCACCAGGCCGACCGTGCCCGGCTCGGGTTCTTCGGGCAATTCCTCGCGGGCGCCGAATACCGTTGTGGTGGAAAGCAATCCGGGCAACGACGCGACCCGGACCGCGACCATGAGCAATTGCGCCCATTCTTTGGTCGAATCCGGCCAACGTCCGGAGATCACGAACCCTTTCAGGGCACCACGAGAATGGAAAGGGGAAACCCCTATCGGGCGGTCAGACCCAGTCTCCATTTCGACCTCCGCGCGACGCCTCCGTCCGATTAACCACGCTGGTAACTCGAATAATCAAGCATGCCCGGGGGTTCGGTGCCGTGCAACCCGACACGGCTAGTGGCGCACATGTTCTCGGAGTGCCCAATTGACGGCCCGACAAACGAAAGGGGCGCCGCGCGAGCCGCGCGGCGCCCCCATGCCTCGAGATGGACTCAGCCGAAGATCAGGCCATTGGTCTTCGACGTGGCGGCCGCGTACCGCTTCTGCACGTCGGCCCAATTGACGACGTTCCAGAACGCCTTGACGTAATCCGCCTTGACATTCTTGTACTGCAGGTAGAAGGCGTGCTCCCACATGTCGACCTGCAGCAAGGGGATGATGCCGAGCGGGACGTTGGCCTGCTGGTCGTACAGCTGGAAGGTGAGCAGCCTGCCGCCGAGCGTGTCATAGCCCAGCACGGCCCAGCCCGAACCCTGCAGGCCATTGGCGGCCGCGCTGAACTGGGCGCGGAATTTGTCGAACGATCCGAACGCGTCATCGATGGCGGCGGCCAGTTCGCCGGTGGGCTTGTCGCCGCCGTCCGGCGACAGGTTCTTCCACCAGATCGAGTGGTTGACGTGGCCGCCGAGGTGGAACGCCAGGTTCTTTTCGTTCAGGAAGATCGCGGCGTGGTCGTCGTTGGCGCGCGCCTCTTCGAGTTTGGCAACCGCGTCGTTCACGCCCTTGACGTAGGTGGCGTGGTGCTTACTGTGGTGGATCTCGTTGATCTGACCCGAGATGTGCGGTTCCAACGCTGCGTAGTCCCAGTCCAAATCGGGCAGGGTGTATTCAGCCACGGCGTTCCTTTCTTCGATTGTCTGCTAACGCTTCGCGGGCCTGCCGCGCGGCGGCCAGCCCTAGACAACCCTGCTCCATGACTGCGCCGACCGCAAGAATGACCGCGATGAGCCGGAGGCCGAATACCCGTTCGGCGCCGATTCAAGACAAGACGATGAGGAGGAGTACCGCGAGTAAGGCGAGGGCGATCAGCCCGGCGCGCAGCGCCGCGATGCTGTAGTTGTGATTCCACGCAGCCGAGCCGGAGTACGACTTCGACTGGCCCGGTGTCCCCGGACCGAACGAATGCGTGGCCATCAATCGCCTTTCACCCGCTCCTCACCTCAGTGAGGTGAGTCACAAACAATTTTGCGAACGCGATCATAGCGCTTCCGGGCGGGCTTGGAAAACGACGCCCTGAGCTGCGGCTCGGCGACGGCCGCGAAAGGGCTCGGCCAAGGGGGTTTTCACCGTTTCGGGGACCGCCGGTCCGACTGCTTAGTAAGACAATCCATTTCGCTCAATGGCCGTCTGGGGCTGTCGATGGCATGACTTCGTTACCACAGCGTTATCCACAGTGAAACCACCGCGAGCCTGCAGGGCTGTAGTAATGCTCCCCTTACCCACTAACCACGTGTGGATAAACCTGTGGAAACTGTGGATAGGCGTGGGAGCCGAAATAATTGCCGACCGCCCCCGTTCGGGCCATCGGTGAGCCCGCGCGGCGCGCATCGGCGCGCGGCTAGGCTAGTCCGGTGATCCAGGTGTGCTCCCAATGCGGCACTCGGTGGAACGTGCGCGAGCGGCAACGCGAATGGTGCCCCCGTTGCCAGGGAGCCCTGATGGCGCCCTTGCCGGATGCGCCGGCGCCCGATCCGCGGTGGAGCCCGCACGGCCCCGCGCCCGCGAGTCGGCCGCCGGCGCCCCGCACGTTCCAGCGCACCCCGCCGCGGCTGCCGCCGGGCTTTCGCTGGATAGCGGTGCGGCCGGGCGCCGCGCCACCGCCGAGGCGCGGGCGACGCCCCCTCGGCCCGACGCCGCGCTACGCGGTGATCCCGCGGTGGGGCCTTGCCGACCATGTCGAACAAACGGCCGCGGCGTCCCAAACGCCCGCGCGGCGAACGCCATCCGTGTCGACGATCCGGACCACGCTGTTCGTGAGCGTGCTCGTCCTCGGCGTCGCCGCCCTGGTGTATGTCGTGCGGTACGTGCTGCTGATCGTCAACCGGAACACCTTGTTGAATTCCTGGGTCGCCGCCGGCGCGGACTGGCTGGGCATCCTGGCCAGCGCGGCCGCGATCGCGGCGGTGCTCGCCTCCGGGGCGATGCTGATCCTTTGGCTCATCGCGCGCCGCGCCGCGGTGTTCGCGCATCACGGCCTGCCCGAGCCGCGGAGCCCCCGAGCGTTGTGGGCCGGCTGCGTGGTGCCGCTGGCCAATCTGCTGTGGGCCCCCGTTTACGTCATCGAGCTGGCGATCCTCGAAGAGCACTACTCCCGGATACGCAAGCCCATCGTCCAGTGGTGGATCGCGTGGGTCGGCAGCTACCTGGTCTCGGTCTTCGCCATGGCCACCAGCTTCGCCAAAGACGCCCAGGGCATCGCGAACAACACCATCGCGATGGTGTTCGCGTACTTACTCGCGGCGTTGACGGTAGCCGCGGCGGCCCGGGTCTTCGAGGGCTTCGAGCGCAAACCGGTCGAGCGCCCCGCGCACCGTTGGGTCGTGGTCCCCGGCGATCCGGCACCGACGTCCGGTCCGGTTGAGCTGGAGGGGCAGGAAGCGGCAGCATTAGGCGTATGACGTGGGCCGAGGAGGTGCTCGCCGGGCATCCCTTTGTGGTAGCCCACCGCGGCGCATCGGCCGCGCGGCCCGAACACACGCTGGCCGCCTACGATCTCGCGCTCAAAGAAGGCGCCGACGGGGTCGAATGCGACGTGCGCCTGACCCGCGACGGCCACCTGGTGTGCGTGCACGACCGCCGGCTGGACCGGACCTCGACCGGGGCCGGATTGGTCAGCACGATGACCCTCGCCGAATTGCGCGAGCTCGAGTACGGCGCGTGGCACGACAGCTGGCGTGAAGACGGCACGCACGGCGACACCAGTTTGTTGACGCTCGACGCGTTGGTTTCGCTCGTCCTGGACTGGCATCGGCCGGTGAAGCTGTTCGTCGAGACCAAGCACCCGGTGCGGTACGGCTCCCTGGTGGAAAACAAGCTTCTCGCGCTGCTGCATCGATTTGGCATCGCCTCACCCGCCTCCGCCGACCGGTCCCGCGCGGTGGTGATGTCGTTCTCGGCGGCGGCGGTCTGGCGGATCCGGCGGGCCGCGCCGCTGCTGCCGACCGTGCTGCTCGGCAAGACCGCGCGCTACCTGATCAGCGGCGCGGCCACCGCGGTCGGTGCGACGGCCGTCGGCCCGTCACTGGCCACGCTGAAGGAATATCCCCAGCTCGCGGATCGTGCGATCGCCCAGGGCCGGGCCGTGTACTGCTGGAACGTCGACGAGTACGAAGACCTCGATTTCTGCCGGGACGTGGGGGTGGCGTGGCTGGCCACCCACCACCCGGGCCGCACGAAGGCGTATCTGCAGAACGGCCGCGGCGGCTAGTCCGGCGGAGCGGTGGGCACCGGCCCGTCGGAGGCCAGCGCCTCGAACAACCGGCTGGCCTCGTCGTGATTCCACACCACCACCGATCCGGCGTCGCCACTGGTGAACTCGCCGATCGGGACGGTCAGGGTGGTCGGGGAGCCGTGCAGTCCCCAGCCGAGGCGGGCCAGGTCCCAGACGTGGTCGCCGCGGTCCACGGTCAGCGCGTCCGCGAGGGCGCGCGGCACCGAGTACCAGCGCCAGGGGTTGAGCCACACCGCGGGGCTGGCCGCGGCGCGCAGCAGCGCCGCCACGAACTGCCGCTGATTGACCATCCGGTCCAGATCGGCCCGCGGGGTGTCGCGCGTCCTGACGTACCCGAGCGCGTTGCGGCCGTTGAGCTTCTGGCAGCCGGCGGGCAGGTCGATGCCGGCCAACGGGTCGTTGAGCGGCGCCGTCGGGCACACCGTCACCCCGCCGAGCGCGTCGACCAAGCCGGCGAACCCGCCGAACCCGATTTCGGCGTAGTGGCCGATGCGTAGCCCGGTCGCCTGTTCCACCGTCTGGGCCAGCAAGGCCGCGCCGCCCATCGAGAAGGCGGCGTTGATCTTGTCCTTGCCGTGGCCCGGGATCGGGACGTAGGAGTCGCGCGGTATCGACACCATCGTCACCCGGCCGCCGGACCACAGTTCGGGCAGGTGCACCAGCAAGATGGTGTCGGTCCGGCTGCTCCCGATGTCACCGCCGGTGGCCAGTTCGTTTTGCTGTTCGGGGCTGAGCCCTTGGCGGCTGTCCGACCCGACCAGCAACCAGTTCGTCCCGCGGCCCGGCCCGGGGCGCCCCGGGTAGTCGGCCAGGATGTCGTCGCGGTGCAGCCGGCTGTCGAACCAGGCGGCCCCGCAGGCGGCCGCGAAGCCGACCAGTAGCGCGGCGATCACCAGGACCGAAACCAGTGTCCGGACCCAGCGGCGCCAGCCGCGCCTGCGCCGCGCGCTCGGCGCCGTCGGCCGCGGCGGGGGTGCGGGAATTGGACGCGCGCGCGGCGGCGCCGGTACCGCGGTAGGCGGCGGGGGCCGTTCACTCGGTGACCTGGACGGCCTCCCCGGGTGGCGGCATCGGGGTCGATCAATTC
>NZ_LZJX01000129.1:0-8478 GCF_001667595.1 Mycobacterium sp. E2989
AACGCCTTTGGGAGTGCCGGTGGTGCCGGACGTGTAGACGACGTAGGCGATGTCCCCGGGCGCCGGCGGCGGTGGTGCGGTGGCGGGCCGCATCGTCGGCGCGGGGGCGTTGACGTCGACGACGGGCAGGCCCCACCCGCCCACTCGCGACCGCAGACCGCCGACGGTGATCACCGCGACCGCTGCGGCGTCGGTGAGCACGAATTCGATGCGCGCCGAGGGCAGCCCGGGGTCGATCGGCACGTAAGCCGCGCCGGTCTTGAGCACCGCCAGGATCGCCACCACCGCCTCGGCCGACCGGGGCAGCAACAGCGCCACCCGTTCACCGGGACGCGCGCCGTGACCAATGAGCCGGTGCGCCAGGCGGTTCGCGGCGTCATCGAGTTCGCGGTAGGTCAGCCGGTCGCCCCGGTAGCTGATGGCCACGGCCTCCGGGGCGCGGTCAACCTGGGCGACGAAGGCTTCCGGTATCGACCGGGTCGGGGAGGCGGCCTGCTCCAGCGCGCCGTGGTTGCCGATCGCCCGGAGCCGGGCGTGCTCCGCCTCGTCGAGCACGTCGATCGAGGACAACCGCCGGGTGGGGTCGGCGGTCATGGCCGCCACCACCCGCTGCAGTCGCGCCACAAACGTTGCGACCGTGGCGGTGTCGAACACATCGGTGCGGAACTCCACGGCTCCCCCGATCCCGCCGGGCCGGCCGTCGTCGGTCCAGCGTTCGGCCAGCGAGAACAGCAGATCCGTGCGGGCGGTGCGGGTGTCGACCGGAACGGCGGCGACCCGGAGATCGCCCAGCCGCAGGTCGGCGGGTTCGTTGTTCTGCCAGGCCAGCATCACCTGCACCAGCGGATGGTGGCCCAGGTTTCGGGTGGGGTTGAGCCGTTCCACCAGCACCTCGAAGGGCACGTCCTGGTGTTCATAGGCGGCCAGGCTGCGCTGGCGCACCTGCGCCAGCAGTTCGGCGGCGGTGGGATTGCCGGCCAGGTCGACCCGCAGCACCAAGGTGTTGACGAAGAAGCCCACCACGTCGTCGAGTGCGGGATCGGGACGACCGGCGATCGGAAAGCCCACAGCCACATCCGAACTCGTGCTCAGCTTGGCCAGCAGCACCGCCAGGGCGGCCTGGATGACCATGAAACTGGTCGCGTTGTGGGCGCGCGCCACCTCGCGCACCCGGTCCTGCAGCTCGGCGGGCCAGTCGACGCGCACCGTGGCTCCGCGATGGTCGGCCAGCGCCGGATACGGCCGGTCGGTGGGCAATTCGAGGCGCTCGGGCATTCCGGCCAGCGCGGCCTCCCAGTAGCGCAGCTGACCGGCGATCGGGCTGTCGGGGTCGTCGAGATCGCCGAGCTGGGACCGCTGCCACAGCGTGTAGTCGGCGTACTGCACCGACAACGACGGCCATCCCGGCTCGCGGCCGGCGCACCGGCTGGCGTAAGCCACCCCCAGGTCGCGCACCAGCGGAGTCAGCGACCAGCCGTCGGCGGCGATGTGGTGCACGACGGCCACCAGTAAGTGCTCGTCCTCGGCGATCCGGAAAAGCCGTGCCCGCAACGGTATCTCGGTGGCCAGGTCGAAAGGATGGGCCGCCGCGGCCTCGACGGCCTCGCTCAACCGCGCCGATGACCATCCGGTGGCGTCGACCACGTCCCAACCGGCAGCGGCGCGCTGCGGCGGCAGCACCACCTGCCGGGGCGTCCCCTCGGCCGCGGCGAACACCGTGCGCAGGCTTTCGTGGCGGCCCACCACATCGGCCAGCGCGGCGCCCAGCGCGTCCTCGTCGAGCTGTCCGGTCAGCCGTAGCGCCGCGGCCATGTTGTACACCGGCGACGGCCCGTGCAGTTGGTGGATGAACCACAACCGGGATTGCGCGAACGACAGGGGCAACACTTGCGGCCGCGGCCCGGCCGCCACGCGCGCCCGCGCCCGGCCGCCCCCGCCGATGCGCTGCGCCAGCAGGCGAATCGTGGGCGCCTCGAACACGGTGCGCACCGACAGCCGGGTATCCAGGCCTGCGTTGACGGCGGCGACCAGGCGCATGGCCGCCAGCGAATCCCCGCCCAGGTCGAAGAAGGACTCCTCGACGCCGGCCCGGGTCAATCCCAGTACGCGGGCGTATATTTCGGCCAGGATGCCCTCGGTCGGGGTCGCCGGCGGCCGGTACCGTTCGTCGTCGTGGTAGTCGGGCGCCGGCAGGGCGCGGGCGTCGAGTTTGCCGTTGACCGTCAACGGAATCGCGTCCACGACGACCACCGCGGCGGGCACCATGTAGGCCGGCAACCGCTCGGCCAGCGCGGCGCGAACGCCGGCCGGATCGGCCGTCCCCGTCACGTACGCCACCAGCCGGCCCTCGCGGACGATCACCGCCGCCTGCTCGACGCCCGCCAAACCCGTTAGCGCCGCATGGATTTCGCCGAGCTCGATGCGATACCCGCGGACCTTGACCTGGTCGTCGGCGCGCCGCACGTACCGCAGCTGCCCGTCCGGCGCCCCAGCGCACCAGGTCCCCGGTGCGATACATGCGCGCCCCGAACCCGCCGAACGGGCACGCCACGAACCGCGACGCCGTCAGCCCGGACCGGCCCACATACCCGCACGCCACGCCCCGGCCTGCGACATACAACTCGCCGACCACGCCGGCCGGCACCGGCCGCAACCACTTGTCCAACACCATCAGCGCCGCGCCGGACACCGGCGACCCGATCGGCGCCCCGGCCCCCGCGGTCAGCGGGGCGCTGATCGCCGCGTCGACGGTGGTCTCGGTCGGGCCGTAGGCGTTGACCATCACGCGGCCGGGCGCCCACCGGTCCACCAGGTCCGCAGGGCAGGGCTCGCCGCCGATCACCAAGGCCACCCCGTCCAGGCCATCCGGAGACAGGGCGCCCGCCTCGGACGGCGTCTGGCTGAGCACGCCGACGCGTTCGCGAATCAGCAACGCCCGCAAATCTTCCGGTGATCCGATGACCGGCTCGGGGACCACGACCAGCCGTCCCCCGTCCAGCAGCGCGCCGAAGATCTCCTGAACGGAGACGTCGAAGGCCAGGGAATGACACTGCGACCAGGCGGCGGCCGCCGGCAGGGGGGCATGCAGCGACGCCATCAGCTGCGTCACGTTCTGGTGGGTGACCGCCACGCCCTTGGGGACCCCGGTGGTGCCCGAGGTGTAGATCAGGTACGCGATGCCCTCGGGGTCGGGGTGCCGCAACGGCGTGGTGGGTTCGGCGTGCAGGGCCTCGTCGTTGACATCGACGATCGGCAGGTCGGCCCCGTACAGCCGGGACCGCAGGTCCGCGGTGGTCACCGCGACGGCCGCCGCGGCGTCGGCGATCATGAACCCGAGCCGCGCCGCCGGCAGCGCGGGGTCGATCGGCAGGTAGGCCGCTCCCGCCTTCAGCACCCCCAGGATCGCGACGATCGCGTCCGCGGACCGCGAAAACAGCAGCGCCACAACGGCACCGGGGCCGGCGCCGTGGCGCACCAGCAGATGCGCCATGCGGTTCGCGGCCTCGTCGAGCTCGCGGTAGGTCGTCGAGCGGCCCTGCCAACTCAGCGCCACCGCGTGCGGGTTGCGGGCCACATGCGCGGCGAACAGCTCCGGGATCGACGCCCCGGCCGTCGGTTCGGTCAGCGCGGCGCGATTGCCCCAGCCGATCAGGTGGGCGTGCTCCGACTCGTCGAGCGCATCGATCGCCCTCAGCAGCCGAGTGGGGTCATCGGTCATGGCCGACAGCACCCGACGGAACCGCCCGATCAGCGCATCGATTGCGGGCGCGTCGAATACGTCGGTGTCGAATTCGACGCGCAGGCCGAGTTCGTCGCCCGGCACGGCCTGCACCGAAAGCGGATAGTGGTTGAATTCGCGGCTGGTGAAGTCGGTGACGGTGACGTCGTGGGCGCCGGCCAGCGCGGCGGTGTCGATCGGATAGTTCTCGTACACGAACAGGGTGTCGAACAACTGGTCGTGGCCGGTGGCCCGGTGGATTTCGGACAGCGCCAGGTGTTCGTGCTCGAGTGTCTGGTTGTGGGCGCGGCGCAGTTGGTCGAGCAGGCCGGCGACGGTGGTCGCCGCGGTGATGGTGGCGCGCACCGGAACCGTGTTGATCAGCAGGCCCACCATCGACTCGGCGCCGGGCACCTCGGCCGGCCTTCCCGAGACCACCGCCCCGAACACGACGTCGTCCTGCCCGGTCAGCCACGCCAGCAGCTGGGCCCAGGCGGCCTGCAGCACGGTGCTGACGGTGGTGTGCGACGAGCGGGCCAGCGCGCTCAGCGCGCGGGTGGTTTCCGCCGGAACGCGGGAGGTGGCGACGCCCCGCCGCCCCGCCCGGCCGGGCGGGCGCACCAACGTCGGGCCGTCGAACCCGTCGAGCACGTGGCGCCACGCCGCGTGCGCGGCGGCCACGTCCCGGTTCGCCAGCCAGGTCAGGTAGCTGCGGTACGGCGTCACCGCCGGCAGCCGTTCGCGGTAGTAGCCGGCGAAGATCTCCCGCAGCACGATCGGCAGGGACCACCCGTCCATCACGATGTGGTGAACGGTCAACACGAAGCGGTGCCGGTCTTTCGCGGTGCGTACCAACACCGCCCGGAACGCCGGGTGGGCCGCCAGGTCGCACACCGAAGCGCGTTCGGCGGCGCACAGCTGCTCGATTTGCCGGTCGGGTTCGGCGTCGTCGGCGTCGAGTTGGAGATAGCGCCACCCCACGGTGGGGTCGGCCGGGATGATCTGCACGGGCTCGTCGAAGTCCTCGCAGAACCGGGCCATCAGGTTGGGGTGGCGTCGCAGCACGGTGTGGAGCGCCTCGCGCAGGCGGTGCGGATCAAGCGGGCCGCACACGGTGATGTCGAGCTGCACCGCATACACGTCGGCGCCCGGGTCCTGGCCGGAGCCGGCGTGGAAGAGCAGTCCCCGCTGCAACGGGGTCAGCGGCAACACATCGGCCGTCGGGAACCGCAGGCAGAGCGCATCGATCTGCTGTTGGCTCAGCCGGGCGGGCGCGATGTCCGACGGGGTCAACCCGCCGCCCCCGTTCCGGACGTGCGCGCAGATGCCGGTCAGGGCGTCACACCACAACTGGCTGAGCCGGCGGACCTCGCCGCGCTCCAGGGCCGAGGTTGCCCACGTCCAGTTGGCCTGCAGGCGCGGGCCGTCGGCGGCGTCCACCGTGGCGGCGTTCAGTTCCAGCGTGTGTCCCAACGGGACGGGCATCGCCGCGGTTGCGGCGGTCAGCGAGAGGCTGTCCTGATCCAGCCGCCACAACTCGTCGGACAACTCGGCCGCCCCGCCCAGCCATCCCAGGTAGTTGAAGCCGATCGACGGGTCCGGATCATCAAGGGCCACTTCGGGATTCAGGTAGCGCAGCAAACCGAAGGTCAGTCCGTCGGGCAGGGCGCGCAGTTGCTCCTTGGCCTCCTTGATCACCGCCCCCAGCTCGGCCTCCCCCGTCCTGACCCTGGCCCAGGGCGGCTTGCCGAGGCTGAACGCGACCGGATACTTGGCGGTGAACCACCCCACGGTGCGCGACAGGTCCACGCGCGGGCCCACGTCCTCATGGCGGCCGTGGGCCTCGACGTCGATGGAAAGCGGCGCGCCGGTGCCCAGGAATTCGCTGATCGCCAACCCGAGGGCGACCAACAGAACATCCTGGACACCGGCGTGGAACGCCGCCGGCACTGCCCCCAACAACATGCGCGTGGTCTCGGTATCCAGCGACACCGACAGATGCTCGGCCGCCCGGTAGGTGTCGGCGTCGGGCCGCACCCCCGGCAGCGCGGGCGGGGTGGCCAGCACCCGGCGCCAGGCGTCCGCCGCCGCGGCGACCTCGGGCCGCCGGGCGTGCTCCCGCAGCAGCGCCGACCACCGGGCGAACGACGTCCCGCCCGGGGGGAGTGCCACCGGCTGCCCGCCCCGCCGCTGGGCCCAGGCGATGTTCAAGTCCTCCAACAGGATTCGCCATGACACCGCATCCACGGCGAGGTGATGAATCACCAATGCCAACCGGCCGCTGGACTCCGCCCACAGCGCCCGCAGCATCATCCCGGCGGCCGGGTCCAGCCGCGACCGCGCCGCGACCAGCGCCGCTTCGGACAACTCGCCGACGGTGTGCAGGCAACCGCGAGCGTCGACCGCGCCGGGATCGGGCACCTGCAGCGACCAACCGCCCTCGCCGTCGTCGTCGAGGCGCAGCCGCAGCGTGGCGTGCCGATCAAGCAACGCCTGCAGCAGCGCCACCACGTCGTCACGGGTGACACCCGCGGGCGCCCGCACCACCATCGCCTGGTTGAACTCGTCGACCGGGCCGTCGATCTGCTGCAGCCACCGCATGATCGGGGTGGCGACGACTTCGCCGAGACCCTCGTCGACCACCTCGTCGTCGGTGGCCACCCCGGCCACCCGGGCCAGCCGGGCCACCGTCTGCTCGACGAAGATGTCGCGCGGGCGGAACAGGACGCCCGC
This sequence comes from Mycobacterium sp. E2989, assembly GCF_001667595.1. Classification (NCBI taxonomy): domain Bacteria; kingdom Bacillati; phylum Actinomycetota; class Actinomycetes; order Mycobacteriales; family Mycobacteriaceae; genus Mycobacterium; species Mycobacterium sp. E2989. Next base: position 6,452 of record NZ_LZJX01000129.1, read on the forward strand.
CGCCCGCGCCCGGGCCACCACCTGCATGGACAGGATGCTGTCGCCGCCCAGGTCGAAGAAGGAGTCGTCGACGCCGACCCGCTCCACGCCAAGCACCTGGGCGTAGATGCCGGCCAGGATCACTTCGACGGCGTCGCCCGGGGCGCGGTAGCACTCGGCGCTCTGATAGTCCGGTGCCGGCAGGGCGCGGGTGTCGAGTTTGCCGTTGACGGTCAGCGGCAGCTCGTCCATGGCGACGACCGCGGCCGGCACCATGTAGATCGGCAGCCGGTCGGCCAGCTGGGTGCGGATGGTGGCGGGGTCGGCGGTCCCGGTGATGTAGGCGATCAGCCGCTTGTCGCCGGGCCGGTCCTCGCGGGCCACCACGGCGGCCCGCTCGACGCCACCCAAAGCCGTTAGCGCCGAGCGGATTTCACCGAGCTCGATGCGATAGCCGCGGATCTTGACCTGTTCGTCGATCCGCCCGAGATACTGCAGCTGGCCGTCGCGGTCCCAGCACGCCAGGTCGCCGGTGCGGTACATCCGCGCGGCGGGGCCGCCGAACGGGCAGGCGACGAACCGCGCCGCCGTCAACCCCGGCCGGCCCGCGTAACCGCACGCGACGCCGCGCCCGGCCACGTACAACTCGCCCACCACACCGACGGGCACCGGGCGCAACCACGTGTCCAGCACGAACAACGCCGCGCCGGGCACCGGTGACCCGATCGGCGGGGTTCCGGTTCCCGCGGACAGCGGGGCGGTCATCGCCGCGTACATCGTGGTCTCGGTCGGACCGTATTGGTTGACCATCACCCGCCCGGGCGCCCACCGGTCGACCACCTCGGCCGGGCATGGCTCGCCGCCCATCACGAGCGTCGCCGCCGATTCCAGGCCCCGCGGCGGCAACGCGGCGACGGCCGAGGGGGTATGGCTCAACACGCTGACTCGTTCGCGAACGAGCATGGCGTGCAAGTCTTCCGGTGAGCGGACCACGGAGTCGGGCACGATCACCAGGCGACCGCCGCGCAGCAGCGACCCGAAGATCTCCCAGACCGAGAAGTCGAAGGCCAGCGAGTGGCATTGCGACCACACGTCGCCGAGTTGCAGCTCGTCGTCCAGCGACTCGAGCAGCTGGGTGATGTTGTGGTGGGTGACGGCCACGCCCTTGGGCACCCCGGTCGTGCCCGAGGTGTAGATGATGTAGGCGATGTCTTCGGGGGACGGCGCCGGTAGGGCGCCGGCGGATTGGGTCGCTATTTCGGGGTCGTCGAAATCGATGACGGCCACGTCCGACCCGTCGAGCCGCGACCGCGACTCGGGGCTGACGACCGCGGCGAGCGGTATGGCGTCGGTGAGCATGAATTCGACACGGGCCGCGGGCAGGCCGGGATCGATGGGCAGGTAGGCCGCGCCGGTCTTGAGCACCGCGAGGATCGCCACGACGGCCTCGGCGGAACGCTCCGCGAGCAGCGCCACGCACTCCCCCGAGCCGGCGCCATACTCGACGAGCAAGCGCGCCAGCCGATTCGATGACTCGTCGAGGGCGCGGTAGGTCCACGAGCGCCCGGCGTGGGTGATGGCCACGGCGTCGGGGTCGCGATCCACCTGCGCGGCAAACATTTCCGGGATCGACACCGGCGCGGGCGCCGGGCGGTGCAGCGCCGCGCGGTTTCCGATGGCCTCGAGGTGGGCCTGTTCCGACTCGTCGAGCACATCGATGGACGAGATCCGCCGCGTCGTGTCGGCGGTCATGGCGACCAGCACCTGGTGCAGCTGATCGATCAGCGCTTCGATGCGGGCCCGGTTGTAGACGTCGGTGCGAAATTCGACCGCGCCGCCGATGCCGGCGGGCTGGCCGTCCTCGGTCCAGCGTTCGGCCAGGGAGAACACCAAATCCATCCGGGCGCTGCGGGTTTCGGTGGGCAGCGCGGTCACGTGGAGATCACCCAACTTCAGGTCCGCGAAGTCGTCGTTCTGCCAGGCGAGGACGACTTGGATCAGGGGGTGATGGCTGAGGCTGCGGGTGGGACCCAGCCGCTCCACCAAGA
>NZ_LZJX01000130.1:0-16097 GCF_001667595.1 Mycobacterium sp. E2989
AAAACAGCGTCGCCTGAACGGGTTCCGGCTCCACGGGCGCCGGTGCGGGTTGCCGGAACGAGCGCTCACCCCCGCCCCCGCCGCCGATCGTGGTGCCCGGCCACATCTGACGAGCGGGGTCCTTGACATCCAATCGAACTATTGTTCGAATAGTTCATGCGCTGGGCGGACCAGGCTGTCGCCGTCAACGGGGAGCCCGTCGAGGACGGAGCGTTGCCGGGGTTGCAGCGGATCGGCCTGGTCCGCAGCGTGCGCGCGCCACAGTTCGACGGCATCACCTTTCACGAGGTGCTGTGCAAGTCCGCGCTCAACAGGGTGCCGGATGCTTCGGCGCTGCCCTTCCGCTACACCGTCAACGGCTACCGCGGCAGCTCGATCGGGGCGGGCGGTACGCACCGCCCGCCCCGACACTGCTCCCACTCGGGCATCGCCGCGCAGCGGGGGTCATACGGGTTGGTGGGGAGGCTCGGATCGGGATCGTCCAGCGGGGCGGGCCGGCCCACCGGGCCGGAGGTCGCGCGGGCCGGGACGGGCGCACCCGCCGCGGCCAGTCCGATGAGCGCCGCGGCCACGGCCGTTCTCGTCAGGGCTTTGCGGAGCATTGATCCTCCTATTGCGATACAGCGCTCATCGCCGGTAATGATCGCATGCCGCGGCCAAACCGAGGGTGAAACCGCCGCTGGCCGACCGCGCCACCGTGAAATCGCGGCGGCCGCAACCAAATCCAACATGCCGGTCGCAAGGCTGCCGCCGGGGACGTCGTCGCGACTTCGCGGCCATGAGACCAGTCCGGGTTGTCGGCCGAAACCCCAATAGTTTTGGCTTTTCGGCCAGTGTGCCCTCACTGGCCACCGTATCGCCGCCGTGAAGTGCCTCGGCAAACGCCGAAACGATCGTGTCATCGACCGGACATCTCCTAGCTGCCCAATTCCCCGGGCACGGGTGTGGTGCGGGCGTTGATCAGGGTGGGACGCTCGCGGTCGGCGATGCCGGCTTTGACCAGCTCGTACACCTCGTCAGAGCTGTGTGCTTCGTGGGCGCCGACGCCGTAGCTGGCCGCGGTTCCCACGATGTCGAGGCCGGGGATGTCGAGTCCGGGAACATTCGGGGTCTTCTCCCAGACACCGAACTCTTTGACCACGCCGTATTCGGCGTTGGACGCCACCACGACAGTGAGGGGGATGTTGTAGCGTGCCGCGCTCCACAGCGCGGTGATCGCGTAGTGGATGGAGCCGTCACCCATGCAGGACACCACCGGACGGTCGGGAGCCGCGATTTGCGCGCCGACCGATGCTGGCAGCCCCCAGCCGAGTCCCCCACCGGCAGCCGACAGGTGTGAACGCGGATTGCCCGGACGGATGCTTTCGGTCATGGTGATCTCGTTGCTGCCGGCCTCGCTGACCCATAGTGTGTCCGCAGGTGCGGCGTGAGCGACCGCGGTCCAGAGATCTGCGGGCTTGAGCGGCACCTGCTCCGAGATCCGTTCGGGGACTGCGGCGCGCGGCGTGGGCGCGGAGCGCTGGGTGGGTTTCACCGCCGCCGCCAAGGCCCGGACCGCGGTACGAATGTCGGCGACGATCGCGTCGCCGACGGGGGCACGGGCGGCCTCGTCGGGATCGTTGGTGATCTGGATCAAGCGCGCACCCTCGGGCAGGTACGGGCCGGGCACCAAAGGGTAATAGCGGAAGACCGGCGTCCCGATCGTAAGGATCAGGTCGTGGCCCGCGAGAAGTCCGGAGATCCAGCCCGCTCCCGGGGGCAGCGCGCCGTGATAGAGCCGGTGATTCTCCGGAAACCCGCTCCAACCGGTCAATGGTGCTGTGAACACCGGTGATTCGGTGCGCTCGGCCAGCTCGATCACCGCGTCATAGGCGTCGTAGCGGTCGATATCGCCGCCGACGATGATCACCGGCGACGAGGCGGCGTCGAGTTGTGCACCGACCTGCTCGGCCAGCTCGGTCGGGAAACCCGTCGCGTGGGTCACGGTGCGATCGCGCACGACCGCGATATCAGCGAGCTGGCCGTCGGTCAGCTCGATCGGCATGTCGTCCATCGGCAGCGAGACGAACACCGGGCCCATCGGCGGAGTGGTGGCCAGGTGGATGGCCCGAGCCAGCACGGCCGGGGACTCACTAGCGATGGCCGGCTCGGCAGCCCATTTCACGAATGGCTTTGGTGTCGTGGTGGGTTCGTGATTGGTCAGCAGGCAGTACTGATTTTGCATGTTGCGGCGTTGGTTGCCCGCGGTGATGATCAGCGGCGTCTTGTTGACGTAGGCGTTGTAAATCTGGCCTTGCGCGTTGCCCATGCCCGGGGCGGTGTGCAGGTTGACCACGGCGGGGCGGCGGGTGACCTGCGCGTAGGCGTCGGCCATCCCGACCGGGATCATCTCCTGCAGGCCCAGGAAGTAGCGGAAGTCGTCGGGAAAGTCTTGCAGCAGCGCCAATTCCGACGAGCCCGGATTGCCGAACCAGGTGGTCAGATTGTGCGAGCGGAACAGGTCGAGGATGGCGTCGCGCACTGTGGTCATGGGTGGCCGTTGCTTTCGTTCGAAGTTGTCAAAGGAGTCAGTCGAGTTCCCCGGGCACGGGGCTAAGGGCCGAAACCGCGAGCGCGGTAACGCGCGATCCAGGCCTCCCATGCCGGGGGTGTCATCCACAGGCCGTGGATCAAAACGATGGCCTGATCAGAGGGGCGTTCACAGCAAGAAGCGTGATCGTTCGGTATGGACTGCACAATGAACAGCAGCCCAGATTTACAATCACGAAACCTGTGCCAGGGCACAACGGAGGGCTCATGACCGAACGCATCGAGGTTCAGCGCACCATTGCCGCGTCCGCGCCCGAGATCTTCGCCGTGCTGTGCGACCCGCAGGGCCACGTGGCCATCGACTCGTCCGGGATGCTGCAGGACGCCGAGGGCGATCCGGTGAGTGGTGTCGGTGACCGCTTCGTCGTGCACATGGACCGCGAGGCGTTGAACGACTTTCCGCAATTAGGCAGGTACGACGTCACGGTCGACATCAGGGAATTCGAGCGGGATCGCCTGATCGCATGGACGGTGCTGGGCCAGATTCGCCCGCCGATCGGTCATGTCTACGGCTATCGGCTCGAGCCGACCGAGGACAACTCGGCCACCGTGGTCACCTCGTTCTACGACTGGTCGAACATCGACCAGCACTGGCGGGAAGCCGGAATTTTCCCGATTCTCTCCGAGGGCGCATTGCGGGCGACCTTGGGCATTCTGGATCGCACGGTCCGGCGCGGTTATCCGGCCGGCTAAGCCGGCGGATGGCGCGATGACGCTGGTAGATCCGCTATTCGCGCGTGCGCTGATATTGTTGCGCGGTTTTGTCGCGCATTCGGGCGGGTATCACCTCAGGGCCCCTCATGAAAGGACGCTGACATGTTGCATTCGGTGATATTGGCGAGTTCGGACCCCGTCGCGGCGGGCTTTATCCTGCGCGGCATCAAGGGCATCTTCGTCGCCATCGGCAGCGTGATCGCCGCAATTGTCTGCGCGTTAATCGCGATGATGAAGGGCCGCAACCCGCTGGGCTGGGGAATTCTCGGGCTGTTTTTCTCGATCCTCACGCTGATCGTCGTGATCATCATTCCGAGCAAGAAAAGCTAATCGCCGCTTCGACCGCTCCCCGGATTCGGGAGCCGGATCGCGGTATATTCCCACCCATGCGCTTCATCTATGTCGCTGCGGCCGTCGGGATGGCCATCGGTGGGCCGCTGGCGGCGACAACGCCGGCTCACGCCGATACCGGCGTCAACGGCTACGTTCAATGCCTGGGGGGCGACGCGAAGCCCCCGCCGCCCGGGGTGAGCGCGGAGAACTGGTTCCCCAGCGTCCACGTGATAGCGGTGGATTTCGACGGCGGGGTGCCGTCCGCGCAGATCGTTCAGCGACTGGTGGAGATGGGAGTCAAGCCGGACGACGCCGCCACCCAGGTGCGCTGCTTTTTGGCCAACCAACCACACTAGCGCGACCGAAATGCGCTATGCGCCAAGTTGATTAGCGATTGAGTAACGAGGTCACTTCGGCCACAACATCTTCCGCGGCCACCGGGACCTGGTCCCCCGTCGTCAAATCCTTCACCCCGACCGTCTGAGACTCGATGTCCCGGTCGCCGAGCACCAGCGCGATGCGGGCACCCGAACGGTCGGCCGCGCGCATCGCGCCCTTGAGACCCCGGTCGCCGTAGGCCATGTCGACGCGCAGGCCGCGGGCCCGCAGCTGCGCGGCCAGCACCGCCAACCTGAGCTTGGCCTGCTCGCTCAGCGGCACGCCGAACACATCGCAGCGGGTGGTCGCCCCCACGCTCTTGCCCTCGGCGCGCAGCGCCAGCAGGGTGCGGTCCACGCCGAGCCCGAACCCGATACCGGACAGGTCCTGTCCGCCGAGCTCGCGCATCAGCCCGTCGTAGCGGCCGCCGCCGCCGATGCCGGACTGCGCGCCCAGGCCGTCGTGCACGAACTCGAAGGTGGTCTTCGTGTAATAGTCCAGCCCGCGCACCATGCGCGGGTTGATGACGTAGGGCACCCCGAGCGCGTCCAAATGGGCCAGCACGGTGTCGAAGTGCTGCTTGGCGACGTCGGACAGGTGGTCCAGCAACACCGGCGCGTCGGCCGTCATCGCCCGCACCTCGGGCCGCTTGTCGTCGAGCACCCGCAGCGGGTTGATCTCGGCGCGCCGGCGCGTCTCGTCGTCCAGGTCGAGCCCAAACAGGAAGTCCTGCAGCAGCTCCCGGTACTGCGGGCGGCAGCTGTCGTCGCCCAGCGAGGTGATCTCCAAACGGAACCCGTCCAGGCCCAGCGATCGGAAGCCGGCGTCGGCGACGGCGATCACCTCGGCGTCCAGCGCCGGATCGTCGACACCGATCGCCTCGACCCCCACCTGCTGCAGCTGCCGATAGCGGCCGGCCTGCGGGCGCTCGTACCGGAAAAACGGCCCGGCGTAACAGAGTTTGACCGGCAGCGCGCCGCGGTCCAGGCCGTGCTCGATCACGGCGCGCACCACCCCGGCGGTGCCCTCGGGGCGCAAGGTGACCGAGCGGTCGCCGCGGTCGGCGAAGGTGTACATCTCCTTGGACACCACGTCGGTCGATTCGCCCACGCCGCGCGCGAACAGGGCGGTGTCTTCGAAGATGGGCAACTCGATGTCGCCGTAGCCCGCCCGGCGGGCGGCGCCGAGCAACCCGTCCCGCACGGCGACGAACTGCGCCGAGTCCGGCGGAACGTAGTCGGGCACCCCCTTGGGCGCCGAGAACTCGGTCACGGGCTCAGGCCCTCGAGGAACGGGTTGAAACGGCGCTCGGCGCCGATGGTGGTGGCGTTGCCGTGCCCCGGCAGGACCACGGTCTCGTCGTCGAGCACCAGCAGCTTGTTCACGATCGAGGTCAGCAGGTCTCGCCCGCTGCCGCCGTGCAGGTCGGTGCGGCCCACCGAGCGTTCGAAGAGCGTGTCGCCGGTGAAAACCACGTCCTTATCGCCCGAGGCCCGGAACACCACCGACCCGCGGGTGTGCCCCGGGGTGTGATCGACGCTGATGGTCACGCTGCCCAGGTCGAGCTTGTCGCCGTCGCGGTCCAGCTCGACGACCTGCTTGGGCTCGCGGAAGAAGGCGCCCGCCACCAGCTGCGCCACCCGCGGGCCAAGGCCGTAGATCGGGTCTTTCAGCATGAACCGGTCCTCGGGGTGGATGTAGGTCGGGCAGCCGTAGGTGTCGGACACCTTCTGCGCGGACCACATGTGGTCGACGTGCCCGTGGGTGAGCAACACCGCCGCCGGGGTCAGCCGATTCTCGTCGAGGATGCGCCGCAGCTGGCCCATCACCCGCTGTCCCGGATCCACGATGACGGCGTCCGTTCCCGGCCGCTCGGCCAGCACATAGCAGTTGCACTGCAACATGCCCGCGGGAAATCCGGTGATCAACACGGTTCCCAGTTTCCCACGGGCCCCACTTGACACCAGTCGCGGCGCCCACATTAGCCTGGGCTGGCCACCGACGCCTTTTGCGGGCCCCCGACCTACCGACCATGGAGGCATACGGCCGTGCCGACCAACGAACAGCGACGCGCCAACGCCAAACGCAAGCTCGAGCGGCAGCTGGAGCGCCGCGCGAAGCAAGCCAAGAGGCGCCGGATCGCGTTGATCGCGGCCGGCTCGATCGTGGCGGTGGCCGTGGTCGTCGCGGTGGTGCTCACGGTCATCAGCACCAAACACGAACACAAGAGCAGCACCGCGGCGAGCACCACCTCGCCCGCCGCCAGCAGCTCCCCGGAGTCCACCACCCCCGCCGGGCCGACGCCGCCCGTTCCGCCGCTGCCGCCGTTCAAGGCGGCGGCCGATCTGGGCGCGAACTGCCAGTACCCGGCGTCCCCGGAACCGGCCGCCAAGCAGGTCAAGCCGCCGCGCACCGGCAAGGTGCCGACCGATCCGGCGACGGTGAGCGCCAGCATGGTCACCAACCAGGGGCGCATCGGCCTGATGCTCGCGAACAACGAATCGCCTTGCACGGTAAACAGTTTCGCGAGCCTGATCGGTCAGAAGTATTTCGACAACACCAAGTGCCACCGGCTGACCACTTCGGCGGACCTGGGCGTCCTGCAATGCGGCGATCCCAAGGGTGACGGCACGGGCGGTCCGGGGTACCAGTTCGCCAACGAGTATCCGACCGACCAGTACCCGCCGAACGACCCCAAGGCGCAGCAGCCCGTCCTCTACCCGCGCGGCACCCTGGCCATGGCCAACGCCGGTCCGGGCACCAACGGCAGCCAGTTCTTCATGGTGTACAAGGACTCCCAGCTGCCGCCCCAGTACACCGTTTTCGGCACCATCCAGCCCGACGGGCTGGCGACCCTGGACAAGATCGCCAAAGCCGGTGTCGCCGGCGGCGGCGAGGACGGCGCCCCGGCGGCCGAGGTCACCATCACGTCGCTGTTGCTCGACTAGACACAATCGCCCGACCCGCGGGCGGTCCACCGCTTAAGGTCGTTGCGTGGGGTCAGAGTCTTTCGGGCAATACCAATTGCTGGACGTCTTGGGGCGCGGCGGCATGGGACAGGTCTATCGCGCGTACGACGCCGCCACCGACCGGGTCGTCGCGCTGAAAGTCCTGCCGCCGAACATGGCCGAGGATCAGGAGTTTCAGCAACGATTCCGCCGAGAGGCGCGCATCGCGGCGAGCCTGAACGACCCGCATGTGGTGCCGATCCACGGTTACGGCGAGATCGACGGGCGCCTCTATGTCGACATGCGGCTGATTGAGGGCCGGGACTTGCTGGAATACATCGACGAAAACGGCGGGCGGCTGTCCCCCGAGCGCGCGGTCGCGGTGATCGAGCAGGTGGCCGCCGCACTGGACAGCGCCCACCAGGTCGGGCTGATCCATCGCGACATCAAGCCGAAGAACATTCTGGTCACCAAGGCGCGGGACTTCGTCTACCTGATCGACTTCGGCATCGCGCGCACCATGGCCGACACGTCGCTCACGCAGACCGGGCACACGATGGGCACCGTCGCCTACATGGCGCCCGAACGGTTCAGGGGCACAACGGATCACCGCGCCGACGTGTACTCGTTGGCCTGCGTGCTGCACGAGTGCCTGACCGGCAAGCGTCCCTATGCCGGCGACAGCCTCGAGGAACAACTCAACGCGCACCTGAACACCCCGCCGCCGCGGCCGTCGACCACGGCGTCCGGGGTGTCCCCCGCCCTCGACGCGGTGGTCGCCCGCGGGATGGCCAAGGACGTCGAACACCGCTACCAGTCGGCGATGGAACTCGCCGAAGCCGCCAGGGCCGCGCTGGCCGAGCCGGCCGGCACCGCGGCCTGGAGCCCGCCGCCGCCGCCGGCACCGCCGCCCCCCACCGGACCAGTCACGCAGGACTTCCCCCCGACCGGCGACACCCCGTATCACCCACCCACGCAATCGCGGCGCCTGCTGCTGGGCATCGTCGGCGCCTCCGCCGTGGCGCTGGTGGCGGTGGTCGCGTTGGTGATCGCGCTGGTGACCCAGAAGGACGACTCCGCCAGCGGCGCGGCGTCGAGCAGCCCGACCCGCGCCCGGGTGCCGGGCAGGGCGGGGTCGAATCCCGGGCCCACCGCGCAGGGTGCGGCGACGGCGCCGCCGCTGCCGGCCTTCGCGCCGCCGGCGGACCCGGGCGCCAATTGCCAGTACCCGAGCGCGCCGGACACCGTCGTCAAACCCGTCAGCCCGCCGCGGTCCGGCCGGATCTCCACCGATCCCCCGCAGATCCCGGCCACCATCTCGACCAATCTCGGCGACATCGGCATCCAGCTCGCCAACAACGAATCCCCTTGTGCGGTCAACAGCTTCGTCAGTCTGGCGAAGCAGCAATTCTTCGACAGCACCCAGTGCGCCCGGCTGATCAACTCGACCGACGGCGGATCGCTGCTGTGCGGCGGCCCCGACGCCGACGGCTCCGGCGGCCCCGGCTATCAGTTCGCGGACGAATATCCCACCAACCAGTACCCGGCCGGGGACCCCGCGCTGAGGGCCACCGTGGTCTACCCGCGGGGCACCGTGATCATGGCCACCGAGGGACCCAACACCAACGGCAGCCAATTCGTCCTGGTGTTCCGGGATTCGGAAATGGAGCCGCAGAGCACGGTGTTCGGCACCATCACCGAGGCCGGCCTGGCGGTCCTGGACAAGATCGCCGGCGCCGGCATCGCCGGCAACCGGCAGAGCGGGCCACCCACCAACCCGGTCACGATCAACTCGGTGCGCGTCGGCTAGCGCCGACCTGATGGCGGCGACCCGCCGCTAGGCCGCCGACGTCACCCGGTAGACGTCGAAGACCCCTTCGACGTTGCGCACCACGTTGAGCAGATGCCCGAGGTGCTTGGGGTCGCCCATCTCGAAGGTGAACCGGCTGATCGCCACCCGGTCGCCGGACGTGGTGACCGACGCCGACAGGATGTTGACCTTCTCGTCGGCCAGCACCCGTGTGACGTCGGAGAGCAACCGGTGCCGGTCGAGCGCCTCGACCTGGATCGCCACCAGGAACACCGAGGACGGCGACGGCGCCCAGTGCACCTCGATGATGCGCTCGGACTGCTGCTGCAGTGACGCCGCGTTGGTGCAGTCGGTGCGGTGCACGCTCACGCCCCCGCCGCGGGTGACGAACCCCATGATCTGGTCGCCGGGCACCGGCGTGCAGCACTTGGCCAGCTTGGACAGCACGCCCGGCGCGCCGGGGACCGAGACCCCGACGTCGTCGCTGCTGCGCGGACGCCGCAGCATGGTCGTGGGCGTGGACCGCTCGGCGAGATCCTCTTCGGCCTGGTCGATCCCGCCCAGTTCGGCGAGCAGCCGCTGCACGACGTGGCGCGCCGACACGTGACCCTCGCCGATCGCCGTGTAGAGCGCCGACACGTCGGCGTAGTGCAGTTCGCGGGCCACCGCCGCCATGGATTCGCCATTGACCAAGCGCTGCAAGGGAAGTCCGCCCCGGCGCACCTCGCGGGCCATCGCGTCCTTGCCGGCCTCCAGCGCCTCCTCGCGGCGCTCCTTGGCGAACCACTGCCGGATCTTCGTCTTGGCGCGCGGGGACACCACGAACTGTTGCCAGTCCCGCGACGGCCCGGCGTTGGGGGCCTTCGACGTGAAAACCTCTACGACTTCGCCGTTTTCCAGCTTTCGTTCCAGCGCCACCAACCGCCCGTTGACCCGCGCGCCGATGCAGCGGTGGCCGACCTCGGTGTGGACCGCGTAGGCGAAGTCCACCGGCGTCGACCCGTTGGGCAGGGTGATCACATCCCCCTTGGGGGTGAACACGAAGATCTCTTGCACCGCAAGGTCGTAGCGCAACGACTCCAGGAACTCGCCCGGGTCCGCCGCCTCCCGTTGCCAGTCGAGCAGCTGGCGCATCCAGGCCATGTCGTCGATCTCGGCGGCGGCGTGCGGATGCGGAAGACCGTTGCGGCCCTTGGCTTCCTTGTACCGCCAGTGCGCGGCGATGCCGTATTCGGCGGTGCGGTGCATGTCGCGGGTGCGGATCTGCACCTCCAGCGGCTTGCCCTCCGGGCCGACGACGGTGGTGTGCAGCGACTGGTAGACGCCGTACCGCGGCTGGGCGATGTAGTCCTTGAACCGCCCCGCCATCGGCTGCCACAGCGAATGCACCACGCCCACAGCGGCATAGCAGTCCCGGATCTCGTCGCACAGGATCCGGATGCCGACCAGGTCGTGGATGTCGTCGAAGTCGCGGCCCTTGACGATCATCTTCTGGTAGATCGACCAGTAGTGCTTGGGCCGGCCCTCCACCGTCGCCTTGATCTTCGACGCGTTCAGGGTGTTGATGATCTCGGCGCGGACCTTGGCCAGATAGGTGTCCCGCGACGGTGCGCGGCCGGCGACCAACCGGACGATCTCGTCGTACTTCTTCGGGTGCAGGATCGCGAAGGACAAGTCCTCCAGCTCCCACTTGACGCTGGCCATACCCAGCCGATGCGCAAGGGGCGCAATGACTTCCAGCGTCTCGCGGGCCTTGCGCGCCTGCTTCTCCGGCGGCAGGAAGCGCATGGTGCGCATGTTGTGCAGCCGGTCGGCGACCTTGATCACCAGCACCCGGGGGTCGCGGGCCATCGCGGTGATCATCTTGCGGATGGTCTCGCCCTCGGCGGCGGTGCCCAGCACCACCCGGTCCAGCTTGGTCACCCCGTCGACCAGGTGCGCCACCTCGTCGCCGAACTCCTCGGACATCTGCTCGAGCGTGTAGCCGGTGTCCTCGATGGTGTCGTGCAGCAGCGCGGCCACCAAAGTGGTGGTGTCCATGCCCAATTCGGCGAGGATGTTGGCCACGGCCAGGGGGTGGGTGATGTAGGGGTCGCCGGAGTGGCGCAGCTGGGTGGCGTGCCGCTCGTCCGCGACCTCGAAGGCGCGCTGCAGCAACGACACGTTCGCCTTGGGATAGATCTCCCGGTGCACCGCCACCAGCGGCTCGAGCACGGGGTTGAGCGTGGTGCGCTGGGAGGTCATCCGGCGGGCCAGCCGGGCCCGGACCCGGCGCGACGCGCTGCTGGTGGTCTTCAGCGTCTCGGTCGGCTGCTCCGGCGGCTCGGCGGCCTGCGCGGTGACCGGCTCCCCGACCAGCAGGGCCTCACCGACGTCCGTGGGCGCGTCAAGCGCCTGCGCCGCGCCTTTCTCGTCCGCCACGATGGTCACCTCCGACTTCGAGGATATCGCCAAAGTCTCATCCCCCGGCCGCCTTGAGTGCGCGCTCAGGGCTTCGGGTGTGTGGCCAGGGCGACGAAACGGCGAGATCCGCGCCCTGGCGACACACTCGACGCCGCCAGTTCACTCAAGCGAGCGGCCTGCGCTAGAGCCGGCTCAGGCTGTGCACCGGGAACTCCGCCAGCGCCTCGCGGCCGCCGAGCGCGGTCAGCTCGAGGATCACCGCCGCCGCGATCACCGTCGCCCCGGTCCGTTCCAGCAGCCGCGCCGCCGCCGCGAGGCTGCCCCCGGTGGCCAGCACGTCGTCGATGATCACCACCCGACGCCCGCGCAGCCGGATGCCGTCGGCGGGGATCTCCAGGGTGGCGCTGCCGTACTCCAGGTCGTAGTGCTCGGCGTGCACCGGCGGCGGCAGCTTGCCGCCCTTGCGGATCGCCAGCACGCCGGTGCGCAGCCGGTCGGCGACCGCGGCCGCGGCCAGGAAGCCGCGCGCGTCGATCCCGGCCACCAGGTCGGCGCCCGACGCGATCTCGGCCAGCGCGTCGGTGATCGCCGCGAACCCCTCGGGGTCGGCGAACACCGGGGTCAGATCCCTGAATTGGACACCCGGCTTGGGAAAGTTGGACACCTCGCGCAGCAGCGCGGCGATGACGCTGGCCACCGGCGCGCTGCCGCCGGCGCGCGTCACTGGACCAGCGCCCATCGGTCCATGTTCCAGCCCGCGCCCCAGCGAGTCGGGTTCTTGGTCACCGCGTACATCTTCTTCGACATCAACAGCGTGCGTTGCTGCCGGTAGAGGGGCAGGGTCGGCATGTCGCCCCACAGTACCGGCGCCGCTTCGCCCAGCAGCCGGGCGCGCTCGGCGGGGTCGGCCGAGACGGCCAGCGCCCCGATCGCGCTGTCGACCTGCGGGTTGGCATACCCGGACAGGTTGTTGCCGTTGCCGCTGTGCAGGTCGTAGGCGTCCATCGCCGACGAGCCCGTCGACCCGCTGCCGGCGGCCCCGCCCGTGCTGGCCAGCAGCACGTCGATCTTGCCGTCCTTGAGGGCCTGCGGCCCCGAGGTGTCCAGGGCGACGTTGGCGACGGTGATGCCGGCCGCGGCGCAGGCCTTGGTGATCACCCCGACGTTGACCGCGAGCCGCGCGTTGGGCCCCTGGTAGCCGATCCGCACCGTCGTCGGCGTGCCACCAAGTGCGTCGCGGGCGGCGCCGGGGTCGGCCTTGGCGAACTGGCCGGCCTCGGCGGCGCCGTCGGCGGCGGCGACGGGGTCGTCGGCGGCCGGGTTCAGGCGGGAATTGGCGATCGGCACCCCGGCGTCGCGCGCGAGCGTGTCGCGCGGGGTGCACAACGCGAGCGCGCGGCGGGCCTTGGGCTGCGACAGCGGCCCCTGCGGCGCGAAGATCAGCTGCTCGATGCCGGCCGACGGCGAATCGGAGCGGCCGTAGTTGTCCGGCGTGGTCAGCGTTCCCGACGAGCCCGCGGCCACGTCGACCACGTCGACGCTGCGGTTGTTGACCCGGTCCTGAATGTCGGGGCCCTGGGGCCAGACGGTGATGCGCTTGGTGATCGCCTTGGGGCCCCACCACCGGTCGTTGGCGACGAGCACCACCGCGCCGCCGTCCAGGACGCGTTCGATCTTGTACGGACCCGACGACGGGAAACGCTTGAGATCGATGCCGGGTTTGAGGTCCCAGATGGTGTTCCACAGCTTGGCGATCTGCTGCACCAGCTGGGTGTTGTTGCTCAGCAGCGCCGCCGTCACGTCGACGTGCAGCTGGTCGGCGATGATGTGCGACGGCATCAGCGACGTGGCGGTGAACAGCTGGTTGTAGTCGACGATGCCGCGGTCCGGGACGAACGACACCCTGGCCTTCTTCTGGCCGGGCAGGCACTCGACGTTGGCGATGTCGAGGTAGCCGGCCTGGGTGGCGGCGTTGAAGTCGGGATACCGGCCGGACTGCGCGGCCCAGGCCAGCACCAGGTCGTCGCAGGTCACCGGCTTGCCGTCGGAGTACACGGCGTTGTCGGCGATCTGGTAGTCGAGCACCAGCGGCGAACCGCCCACCACCGAGACGGTGCCGAAGTCACGGTCGGCGACGGTCTGCCCGTCCGGGCCGTGGTAGCTGAAGCCGGCGAGCGTGCGGGCGAACGCCTGCGCCCCGGCCGACGCGGCGCCGACGACGGTGTTGGTGTTGTAGGTGACCAGCGGCCCGTCGACCACGTAGTCGATCTGGGACGCGGCGCTGCCCGAGCACGCGGCCAGCGTGACGGCCGCGACGAGCATTGCGGCCAAACCGATAGCGCCCCCGACGAGGCGATACCTGGTGGCCATGGCGACTACCGCCGGCCGGCGTTTCGCTTGCCGCTCGGACGCCGGGTTCCGGTCGGCCGCACCGGGCGCGCGCCGGGCGCCGGCTTGCTCGGTGCGGGCTTGTCGGATGATGCGGGCTCGGCCGCGGTGGCCTCCGGCTCCGAATCCTCGGTGACCTTCGCCTCGACGGGCTCGGCCCCCGCGGAGCGGCGACGCTTGACGCGGCGGGTGTGCGTGCGCACCAGCTCGGTGCGCTCGCGCATGGTGACCAGCAGCGGGGTGGCGAAGAAGATCGACGAGTAGGTGCCGATCATGATGCCGATCAGCTGCACCAGCGCCAGGTCCTTCAGGGTGCCGACGCCCAGCAGCCAGACCGCGACCACCATCAGCGCCAGCACCGGCAACACCCCGATCAGGCTGGTGTTGATCGAGCGCATGAACGTCTGGTTGATCGCCAGGTTGGCCTGTTCGGCGAACGTGCGCCGGGTGGTGTGCTGGAAGCCGTGGGTGTTCTCCTCGACCTTGTCGAACACGATGACGGTGTCGTACAGCGAGAAACCGAGGATGGTCAGCAGCCCGATGACGGTGGCCGGGGTGACCTCGAAGCCCACCAGCGAGTACACGCCCGCGGTGACGGTCAGGTCGAAGAACATCGCCGCGATCGCGGCGGCCGTCATGTAGCGCTCGTAGCGCACCGTGATGTACAGCGCGACCAGCGCCAGGAACACCACCAGCGCGATCAGCGCCTTCTTGGTGATCTGGTCACCCCAGGTTTCCGACACCGCCGAGTCGCTGATGGCCTGCTTGCTCGGCTTGCCGTCGGCGCCCTTGGGCCCGAACGCGTCGAACAGGGCGTTGCGCAGCTTGGACGTCTGGTCGTTGGACAGCGTCTCCGAGCGGATCTGCACCGTCGCCGAGGCGCCGTTGCCGACGATCACCACCGATTCCGGGTCGCGGCCAATGGTCTTCCGGAAGACGTCGGACACCGCGGCGGTGGTGACCGTGCCCGACCCGCCGTTCGCGGGCATCGACACGGTGGTCCCGCCGTTGAAGTCGATCCCGAAGGTGAAGCCCCGCAGGACGATGCTGAGCACGGCGATGGCGACGATCGCGCCGCTGATGCCGAACCACAGCCGGCGGCGTCCGACCACTTCGAAGGCGCCGGTGCCGGTGTAGAGCCGCGAGATGAAGCTGTGCCGCGGCTGGCCGGCGCCGTCGTCGGCCGGCTCCTCGACGCCCGAGGCCTCGGTGATTTCGGCGGCGTCCTTGGATGCCTTGGAGGCACTCATGGGTTATCCCCGTCCCGTCTTCACTTGCGACGAAGCCCGGCGTTCGCGGGCGACCTGCTGAACGGCTCCGAGGCCGTTGTACGCGGGCTTTGCCAGCGTCGGCGACTTGGAGGCCAGGTACACCAGCGGCCAGGTCACCAGGAACACCACGACCAGGTCAAGGATGGTGGTGAGGCCCAACGTGAAGGCGAAGCCCTTCACCTGGCCGATCGCCAGGAAGTACAGCACCGCGGCGGCCAGGAAGGTGACGGCGTTGCCCGACACGATCGTCTTGCGCGCCCGCACCCAACCGCGCGGAACCGCCGACCGGAACGAACGGCCTTCGCGGATCTCGTCTTTGATGCGTTCGAAGAACACCACGAAGGAGTCCGCCGTGGTGCCGATACCGATGATCAGACCGGCGATGCCGGCCAGGTCCAGGGTGTAGTTGATATACCTGCCCAGGAGCACCAATATCGCGAAAACCATTGCGCCGGAAGCGACCAACGACAGTGCGGTCAGCAGGCCGAGTACCCGGTAATACAGCAACGAGTACAGCAGCACCAGGACCAGACCGATCGCACCCGCCATCAGACCCGCCCGCAGCGACGTCAATCCCAGTGTGGCCGAGACGGTTTGGGCCTCCGACGATTGGAAGGACAGCGGCAGCGAGCCGTACTTGAGGACGTTGGCCAGCTGGCGCGCGGTTGAGGCGGTGAACGGCGGGTCGCCACCGGTGATTTGGGTCCGCCCGCCGGGAATGGCTTCCTGGATCATCGGGGCGCTGACCACCTGCGAGTCCAGCGTGAAGGCGGTCTGGGTGCCGACGTGGGCGGCGGTGAAGTCGGCCCAGGTGTTGGCCGCCGCGGGCTTGAACTGGACGTCCACCACGTAACCGATGCCGCGCTGATTCATGCCCGACGTGGCGTCCTGGATCTGATCGCCGCTGATGATCGACGGCGCCAGCAGGTAGGCCACCTTGTGATCGGTCGAGCACGTCACCAGCGGCAGGTTCGGGTCGTCGTTGCCGGCGAGGATGTCCTCTTTGTCGCAACGGGTTGCCTGGAACTGCAGGGCGAGGAACTGGATGCCCTGACGGGTGCTCTGCCGCCACTTCTTCTCATCGGCGATCCGGTCGGCGAGGTCCTTGCGCGGATCGGCGGGCGCGGGCTGCTCGGCCGGAGGCACGTCGGCCGGCGGCGGGTTGCCCGCCGGCGCCGGCGCAGGCGCGGGGGCCGGCGCCGGGCTGGGCGCGGCGCGAGGCCTGAAAGCCTTTGCGCGGGACATGCTTTCGAAGCCGAGGGT
>NZ_LZJX01000131.1:0-3376 GCF_001667595.1 Mycobacterium sp. E2989
GCGCCGAAGATCTCCCACACCGACACGTCGAACACCAGCGAATGGCTCTGCGACCACACGCCGGCCGCCCGCACGGGCGCGTCGAGGGGGGCGAACAGTTGCGTGACGTTACGGTGAGTGATGGCAACGCCTTTCGGCGTGCCGGTGGTGCCCGACGTGTAGATGAGGTAGGCGATGTCGTCGGCCGCCGGGGCCGTCGGCAAGGCGTCCTCGGGCTGGGCGGCGAGCGCCGGGTCGTCGATGTCGACCACCGCCGGCCCGAAGCCGGCCAACCGCGACCGCAGGGCGTTCGTCGTCAGCGCGGCGATCGGCGCGGCGTCGGTGAGGATGAACTCGATGCGGGCCGCGGGCAGCGCCGGGTCGACGGGCAGGTATGCCGCCCCGGTCTTGAGCACCGCCATGATCGCGACGATCGCCTCGGCCGAGCGGTCCATGAGCAGGCCCACGCACTCCCCGGCCCGGGCCCCGCGGCCGGCCAGCAGGCGGGCCAATCGGTTCGCGGCGCGGTCGAGTTCGCGATAGGTCAGCGAGCGGTTCCCGCAGCTGACGGCGACCGCCTCCGGCGCGCGATCCACCTGCGCGGCGAACACCTCCAGGATCGACGGGCAGGTCACCCGCCGGTTGGCCACCGCGCGGTTACCCCACTCGTCGAGGCGGGCGCGCTCGTCGTCATCGAGGACGTCGATCGACGACAACGGGCGACCGGGGTCGGCGGTGATCGCCACCAACACCTGGTGCAGGCGGTTGACCAACCTTTCGATGGTGTCGGCGTCGAACACGTCGGTGCGGAACTCGACCTGCCCGCCGATCCCGGCGGGTTCGCCGGTGTCGTCCCAGTGTTCGGCCAGCGAGAAGGTCAGGTCCATCCGGGCGGTGTGGGTGTCGATCGGCAGTGGGGCGACGTGCAGGTCACCCAGGCTGAACTCGGCGGCGTCGCTGTCCTGCCAGGCCAGCATCACCTGCACCAGCGGGTGGTGGCTCAGGCTGCGGGCGGGGCGGAGCCGCTCCACCAGCACCTCGAAGGGCACGTCCTGGTGCTCGTAGGCGGCCAGGCTGCGGCCGCGGACCTGCGCCAGCACCTGCGCGACCGTCGGGTCGCCGGCGAGTTCCGTCCGCAGCACCAGGGTGTTGACGAAGAAGCCCACCACGTCGTCGAGCACGGGGTCGCGCCGGCCGGCGATGGGGAAGCCGACGGCCACCTCACTGCTTCCGCTCAGGGTCGACAACAGCACCGCCAGCGCGGCCTGGACCACCATGAAGCTGGTGGCGTTGTGCGCCCGCCCCACCTCGCGGACCCGCCGCTGCAACGCGGCCGGCCACTGCACGCTCACGGTGGCCCCGCGGTGATCGGCCACCAGCGGGTAGGGCCGATCGGTCGGCAGCACCAGTCGCTCGGGCATCCCGGCGAGGTGGTGCTCCCAGAACCGCAGCTGCCCGGCGATGGGGCTGTCCGGGTCGCCCAGGTCGCCGAACTGGTTGCGTTGCCACAGCGTGTAATCGGCGTACTGCACCGCCAGCGGCGCCCAGTCCGGGGCTTGGCCGGCGCACCGGCCGGCGTAGGCCACGCCGAGATCGCGCACCAGCGGGGCGAGCGACAGGCCGTCGGCGGCGATGTGGTGCAGCACCGCCACCAACACGTGCTCCGCGTGGGCCGTATTGAAAAGCCAAGCGCGCAAAGGAATTTCGGTGCCAAGATCGAACGCGTAATGCGCCACGGTCTCGACTGCCTCTTCCAGCCGGCCCGGTGACCAGGCGGTGGCGTCGACCACGTCGCAGCCGACGTCGGCGTCCTCCGGCGGCAGCACGACCTGTTGGGGTGTCCCCTCCGCCGCGACGAAGACCGTGCGCAGGCTTTCGTGCCGGGCCACCACGTCGCCCAGCGCGGCGCGGAACGCGTCGGCGTCCAGGCGCCCGCTCAGCCGTAGCGCCGCCGCCATGTTGTACACGGCCGAGGGCCCCTGCAGCTGGTCGAGGAACCACAACCGGGACTGGGCGAAGGACAGCGGGATCACCGTGGGCCGTTGCATCACCACCAACGGCGCGCGCCCGGCCCCGTTCGCACCCAGATGCGGCGCCAACTGGTGAACCGTCGGCGCCTCGAACAGCGACCGCACCCCCAGGTGGGTGTTCAGGCCGGTGTTGACGGCGGCGATCAGGCGCATGGCCGCGAGCGAATCGCCGCCCAGGTCGAAGAACGAATCGTCGACGCCGACGCGCTCGAGGCCGAGGACCTGGGCGTAGATGCCGGCCAGGATCTCCTCGACTGCGCTTGCCGGGGGGCGGTAGCGATCCGCGTCGTGGTAGTCGGGCGCCGGCAGGGCGCGGGCGTCGAGTTTGCCGTTGACCGTCAACGGAATCGCGTCCACGACGACCACCGCGGCGGGCACCATGTAGGCCGGCAACCGCTCGGCCAGCGCGGCGCGAACGCCGGCCGGATCGGCCGTCCCCGTCACGTACGCCACCAGCCGCTCCTCGCGGACGATCACCGCCGCCTGCTCGACGCCCGCCAAACCCGTTAGCGCCGCATGGATTTCGCCGAGCTCGATGCGATACCCGCGGACCTTGACCTGGTCGTCGGCGCGCCCGAGATAGCGCAGCTGCCCGTCGGCGCCCCACCGGACCAGGTCCCCGGTGCGATACATGCGCGCCCCGAACCCGCCGAACGGGCACGCCACGAACCGCGACGCCGTCAGCCCGGACCGGCCCACATACCCGCACGCCACGCCCCGGCCGGCGACATACAACTCCCCGACCACGCCGGCGGGCACCGGCCGTAACCAGTCGTCCAGCACGAAGAAGGCGAGATGCGCCAGGGGAATTCCGATGGGGCTGGCGTCGCCGTGCACGTCGCGGTCGACGATCTCGCGGAACGAGGCGTGCACGGTGGTCTCGGTGGTGCCGTACATGTTGATCAGGCGCGGGCGCCCCGCATGGTTGTCCAGCCACTTGCCCAGCCGCCGGGGCTCGAGCGCTTCGCCGCCGAACACCAGCGTCTGCAGCTTGAGTCGGTGCGCGAGCTCGGGGGAAAGCGCGTCGGCGGTTTGCAGCGCGTAGAACGCGGACGGGGTCTGGCTCAACACGCCGACCTGTTCGCGAACCAGCAAGGCGTGCAGCTCGTCCGGCGAGCGGCCCACGGCGTCCGGCACCACCACCAGCCGCCCCCCGTGCAGCAGCGCGCCGAAGATCTCCCAGACCGAGAAGTCGAACGCCAACGAGTGGCACAGCGTCCATACCTGGCCGAGCTCCAGCTCGGCGTCCAGCGACTCCAGCAGCTGGGTGACGTTGTGATGGGTGACCGCAACGCCTTTGGGAGTGCCGGTGGTGCCGGACGTGTAGACGACGTAGGCGATGTCCCCGGGCGCCGGCGGCGGTGGTG
>NZ_LZJX01000132.1:0-86948 GCF_001667595.1 Mycobacterium sp. E2989
AGGTTAACGACGATCGCCTCCTGGCTACTCCGGGCAATGACTAACTCTGCCGGCGTTGTACGCGCTTTGACCGGCGAACTCGAACATTCGACGTTCGCTCCGTTCGGAGAGCTCCTGCGTGAATCACTCGGCGATGGCGTTGCGGGCCCAGCGGTCTCGGCGGCTCGTTCTTAATAGGCTCGCACGCTCGGGCTCAGCGTGGAATTTCGTGGTAATGATGCTCCTCGTAGTCAGATTTGAGGTATCCGTTAACAGTCTCGTTGAAATTGGTCCAGTGGGGTGTCTTGCCGTGGGCGGTCAGGCTCTCCTGCGAGGCCCAGTGTTCGACGAGGACGTAGCTGTACGGATCGTGGGCGTTGCGCCATAGTTGATAAAGACTGCAACCGACTTCCTTATTGGACTCGATCACCATGTGGTTCAACAGTTTCAGGAAGTTGGCTTCGTGCTCCTGAGCCACGTCGAAGAAAACGTTCAAAATGATCATTCCTTACCCGCCCTTCGGGTTGCTATCGGCTGAGTCGATGAATTCGCGCGAACGCAGCACGTGTGTCTCGGGTTGTTCCTCTGCAATCCAGTGGCAAGAGTTTTCGATAGCCCAGACCGTGACAATGTCGCAGACCTTCGAGAACGCGGCCTCGGCGATCGGAACCGAGAGCTCGCGTCGCCCGGCACGGGCACGGGCACCCTGAGATTACCCTTCTCCGCCAGAATGCGCTGATTATCGACCGCGTCCTGCTTCAAGGCGGGGGACAGTTAAGGCCGGCACGTCTGGCCTCGGGACCGGGGAGTCGGCGACGTATCGTCGCGCGTTCCGATATCGATCGCGTCGTGGTTGGCACTCAGCCGCCTGCAAAACGAGCGTGGACGCGGGAATTCGCTTCCGGCGATGAGTGTCTCGGCGAACCACGCACCAGGCAGGTCGCCAATGAGGTGGAAGGAGATCTTCGGCAATGGCCATCGTCCTCAACACCGACCCGTCGACCAACCAGAACGCTCCGAGTACCTGCATTGGGCGATGAGCGCGGCCATGGTATCTGTGGAGTGACATTGGGTTGACGACGGCCCGGGCGCGACTGCTCATGAGCTGGTTACCCCGCTGGGTAACCTGGCCGTCTGCGTCGGCGAGACCACCGGCAACCGGGTGGTCCGGACGCCAGCGCCCGGAAGGCAACATAACGGGCAAACGAGTCGGACAGCGATCGACTCCAGCCAGAAAAGCGAGCAGACCTCGGTGGCGGCTCGTACGATCACTGGTGGGATCCGTGACCGGTTCCTAATAGATCCTTTTCGTGGTGGCACCGTCGCGGGGCGTCGATCGCGGCGGCGCTGGTGCGCTGAATGGAGGAAAGTTCCGTGCCCTACTCGACCGAACACGATGGGTTCAAGCTCTATTACGAGCGCTCCGGGCAAGGTGTCCCGGTCGTCCTGATTCATGGCAACCCCGGCGACCACCGGGAGTACTCCAAGGTCATCCCCCAGCTCGTGGCGCACGCCGACGTCACAGCCATCGACTTGCGCGGCTACGGCAAGTCGGACAAGCACCTAGAGGACCCAACCGCCTACGCTCTCAGCCGCCAGGTCGGCGGCGTCATCGCCCTGCTCGAAGAGCTGGGTATCAGCAACGCGGTGCTGGGTGGATACGACATCGGCAGCTTCACCGCGCAGACGATCGCTGCGACCCGACCCGACCTGGTGCGGTCACTGGTCATTGCGCCGCCCACCCTCGGTGTTGGGCGACGGATCCTTGAAGAGGACGCGGTGAACGCGTTCGTGCACGCAATCTTTTACAAATCCGAGCTGGTCGAAGAAATCATCGACGGCAACCCCGAGGCTGTCCGCGCTGCACTCAAGGAGAACCTCGTGAACTGGTCGGCGCCCGGATCGACCGTCGTCGACGACCTCCTGGACCACTTGACCGACAACCATTCAGCACCAGGAGCTTTCCTGGCCGGTGTGCTGTGGTTCCGCAACCCTGAAGGCAACCCGATCACCTACTACGCAAACGAGACAACACCGGCCCGCGACGGCAGGTTCTCCAAGCCCATCACCATCTTGTGGCCCGACCATGACCCGTTGTTTCCGCAGGCATGGAGCGACACCCTCGATGACTTCTACGCAGACTTCACCCTCGAATACCTCGACAACTGCGGCCATTTCAGCCCACTCGAGTCGCCTGACACCTGGTCCAAGCGCCTGCTGGAACACATCAGCCGGTGACCATCGGCCACACCGAAATCCCGGTTTCGCAGCTCGCATCACTCACGAAAAGGCCATCGTCATGAGATCGTCGGTTCTACTCGCTGAGCCGCACTGAACGTGGTCGACAACGCCCAACCCGGCCACCACCTAGGCCCAAAACACGCTGTCGAACAACCGGATTCGCGCTGGTTCTCCGGGTTCGACGTCGGTACCTTCGATATCGACGGAACGGCCATCTACGCCCGGTGGGGCGGCAACCCTGACGGACCCGCACTACTGCTCGTGCACGGCTACCCCGAGACCCACCTGATGTGGCGCCACATCGCCGACCGGCTGCGGGACCGCTACTTCCTGGTCATACCCGACCTCCGCGGCTACGGCGCCTCCGCCAAACCGGTCGGGTTACCCGATCACAGCAATTACAGCAAGCGGACCATGGCCAACGACCTCGTCGCGGTCGTGGATCAACTCGGCCGAGAGTCGTTTTACCTCTGTGGGCACGACCGCGGGGCGCGCGTTGCGGCCCGCCTGGCGCTGGACCACCCACAGCGAGTCCGGAAGCTGTCTCTAATCGACATAGCCCCTACCCTCGACATGTACAGGGCCACCAACCAAGAGTTCGCGACCGCCTACTTTCACTGGTTCCTGCTCATTCAGGCCGCCCCACTGCCCGAACTTCTCATCGGAGGCAACCCGGCCGCTTACCTCGCCATCGTGCTGCGACAACTATCAGGCGGGAACGACGACTACCTTGAACGCGATGTGATTGCCGAGTACGAACGCGCCTTCTGCACTCCCGAAACGCTACACAGCACCGCCGAGGACTACCGGGCGAGCGCCGGCATCGACCTCGAACACGATCAACGCAGTCGCGATCGCGGACATCGGATCGCCTGCGACACACAGGTTCTGACCGCTGAGAACGGAGCAGTGCACCGCCTTTTCGACGCTCACGTCCTCTGGCAAGCCCAGTGTGCTGCAACTGTCACCACGATGACGCTGCCTTCGGGACATTTCATCCCCGAAACGCTGCCCGACGAGACCGCCGCGGCATTAGTGAGCTTCTTTCGCACCTGACCCGGGTCTGCCACTCCGAATCGGTTGAATCACAGAAAAAGCGAGGGTCCTAGTGAGTGCGGTCGCCTTCATCGGTCTCGGAATCATGGGCAGTCCCATGGCTGTCAATCTCGTCCGCGCGGGTTATCACGTGGTCGGATACAACCGATCGCCTCACCGAGCTTCCGACCTCGTCGCCGCCGGCGGTGTTGCCGCCGAGTCCATCGCCGACGCAGTCCAGCACGCCGACACCGTCGCCCTCATGCTGCCCGACTCCCCCGACGTCGAAGCCGTGCTGACCGACGACGGTGGAGTTTTCGAGAATGCCCAACCGGGTGCGCTGATCATCGACTTTTCCAGCATTCGGCCCGACGTCACGCGCGCGCTATCCAGCCGGGCGGGCCAGCGCGGCCTCCGGATGATCGACGCCCCGGTCTCGGGCGGCCAGGTTAGCGCCATCAACGCCGAACTCTCGATCATGGTGGGCGGCAGCCCCGAGGATTTCGCGGCGGCGCAACCGGTGCTGCAAGCGGTCGGCGCCCACGCCGCACTGGTCGGAACCTGCGGCTCAGGGCAGACGGTGAAAGCCGCCAACCAGCTCATCGTCGCGGGCAACATCCAACTTCTTGCCGAGGCGCTCGTCTTCCTCGAAGCGCATGGTGTGGACACTCACGCGGCGATCGACGTCCTCAGCGCAGGCCTCGCCGGATCAGCGGTACTTGATCAGAAAGCCCACAACATGTTGAGCAGGTCTTTCGCTCCAGGCTTCCGCATAGACCTGCACCACAAAGACCTCGGCATCTTCGCCGAGGCAGCGCGCAACGTCGGCGCCATCAGCCCTGTCGGTTCCCTCGTTGCTCAACTCGTGGCCGCCGCCCGGGCCAACGGTGACGGAAGCCTCGACCACTCCGCACTCCTGCGCGGAGTTGAACGGCTCTCCGGTCGAGAGGTAAGGGATAGCGCCTGAGTCCGCATCCCGGGCACCTCAGCAGTCGCCGCTGACTTCCGCGGGGCGCATCGGCAGCCCGCCAATATTGTCTACTGTAAGAACTACAGTACGATCTTACGCAAGGCCTGCCCCGTTCCTGCTGGAGATGCTGGAGTGCTACGTGACGACCGACGTTCGCAGCAGTAACGAGACCGTCAGCCTGCGCGACCCCTACCCGTTCTTCGCCCGTAAGCGCCGCGAGGCCGGGGTTTTTCGGGGGACGGTGATGGACTACTCCAAGACGCCCGAGGCGCTGATGCCCAAGCGCGAGTACTCCGCGGTCTCCTTCGAAGCGGTGAACAAGGTGTTTCGGGACGGCCGGGTGTTCAGCTCCGCGCCGTACGACAAGACGATCGGCCTGTTCATGGGGCCGACCATCCTGGCGATGGAGGGAAAGAAGCACCGCGACCATCGCAACCTGGTGTCCGCGGCGTTCAAGTCCAAGGCGCTGGCCCGCTGGGAGGACACCATCGTGCGGCCGATCTGCAACGCGCTGATCGACGAGTTCATCGACAACGGCCACGCCGACCTGGTCCGCAATTTCACCTTCGAATTCCCCACCCGCGTCATCGCCCAACTTTTGGGCTTACCCGCCGACGACCTGCCGGCGTTCCGCAAGCGCGCGGTGCAATTGATCAGCTACCACGTCGACTATGAGCGCGCCTTTGAAGCGTCGGCGGCGCTCAAGGATTACTTCGTCGGGCAGATCGAACGGCGCAAGTCCACTCCCACCGAGGACATCATCGGCGATCTGGTCACCGCGGAGATCGACGGCGAAAAGCTAAGCGACGAAGCCATTTACTCCTTCCTGCGGCTGCTGCTGCCGGCCGGGCTGGAGACCACGTACCGCTCGTCGGGCAACCTGCTCTACCTGCTGCTCACTCATCCCGACCAGTTCGCCGCGGTGCAAGCCGACCCCGGGCTGTTGCCGCAGGCGATCGAGGAAGGACTGCGCTTCGAGACGCCGCTGACCACCGTGCAGCGCTTCACCACCGAGGACACCGAACTGGAGGGCGTCGAGATTCCGGCGCGGTCGGTGATCGGCATGTGCATCGGGGCCGCCAACCGCGACGAGCGGCGCTGGGAGCGCTCGGAGCAGTTCGACATCTTCCGCAAGCACCTGCCGCACATCTCCTTCGCCGCCGGCGAGCACACGTGCCTGGGTCTGCACCTGGCGCGGTTGGAGACCCGCGTCGCGGTGGAGTGCCTGCTGGATCGGGTAACCAACGTCAGCTTGGTGACCGACGACGACCCCCACATCCACGGCCAGCCCTTCCGTTCGCCGACTTCGCTTCCCGTGACGTTCGACGCCAAGTAGGGTCCCGAAAATGGTCAAAGTGATGTCGGGCTTCCGGGTCCTCGAACTTGCGCAATTCACCTTCGTCCCGGCGGCGGGCGCCATCCTGGCCGACTGGGGCGCGGACGTCATCAAGGTCGAACACCCGCTGCGCGGCGATACCCAACGCGGCTTCATCAACATGGGTGGCATCCAACTCGATCCGGAGCGGCACCCGCTGATGGAACATCCCAACCGGGGCAAGCGCAGCGTCGGGATCGACGTCTCGACGCCGGGCGGTCAGGAGGTGATCTACGAACTGGCCAAGACCTCCGACGTGTTCCTCACCAACTACATGCCGGCACAGCGGCAGAAGCACAGGTTCGATGTGGAGCACATTCGCGCGGTGAACCCGAACATCGTCTACGCGCGCGGTTCGGCATACGGCGACAAGGGCGCCGAGCGTGACACGGGCGGCTACGACGGGACGGCGTTCTGGACGCGCAGCGGCATCGGGTACGCGCTGACCCCGGAGGAGCTGGGTGGTGCGCTGGGACAAGGCATCCCAGCGTTCGGCGACTCCATCGGCGGCATGTTCATCGCCGGCGGCATCTCCGCGGCGCTGCTGCATCGCGAGCGCACCGGCGAAGCCCTCGAGCTCGACGTGTCGTTGCTGAGCACCGCGTGGTGGGCGGCGGGCGCGAGCGTGACGCAGGGCATGGAGACCGGACAGGTGATGCGCACCCCGATGCCGGGCGCCGCCGGCGCGGTGTCGGTGAACCCCTTCATGGGCAACTACGAAACCTCCGACGGCGGCACCATCAACCTGTGCATCATCAGCCCGACCGGTCTGATCCGCGACACGTTCGAGCATCTCGGCATCCCCGAGGCGGCCGACGACCCCCGCTTCTCCGACGTGCTGCCCCTGATCCAGAACGCCAGCGCGGCCGCCGAGCTGATCACAAAGGCCTTCGCCGCCAAGCCCTTCGACTACTGGCGGCAACACCTGAAGACGATGAAGGGCCAGTGGGCGCCGTTCCAGAGCCTGCTCGACCTGGTCGAAGACGAGCAGGCGCTGGCCAACGACATGGTCAGCGAGGTCGAGCTCGCCAGCGGCGGAAAGCCTTTCCGCGTCGTGCGCGGCCCGGTGCAGTTTAACCACGAGCCGCTGGTGACCACGCGGGCACCGCAGGCCTCCGAGCACACCGAGATCGTGCTGATGGAGCTGGGCATGGATTGGGACCGCATCGAGGAACTGAAGGAGTCGGGAGCCATTGCATGACTGAGCTTTCGCCGAGCGTGCACTTAGGGCGAAAAGTGGGCTGATTTCCCGCCCTGGATGCACGTTCGGCGCGCGATTCAACCCGCCTTCTTGGCCGGCGGCGCGTACGCGGGCTTGCCCAGACCGAGCATGTACTGGGCGATCATGTTGCGGAACACCTCCAGCGTGCCGCCATAGATTCCGACCAGCGGGGCGAATCGGTACGCGTATTCGGCGCTGCCGTCATCGGCGGCCCCGTCGGTCCCGAAGGGCAGCGTCGAGGCCGTGCCGAGG
Source organism: Mycobacterium sp. E2989 (assembly GCF_001667595.1). Classification (NCBI taxonomy): domain Bacteria; kingdom Bacillati; phylum Actinomycetota; class Actinomycetes; order Mycobacteriales; family Mycobacteriaceae; genus Mycobacterium; species Mycobacterium sp. E2989. Next base: position 7,075 of record NZ_LZJX01000132.1, read on the forward strand.
ATGTCCATGAGTTCCGGGGAGATGTCACGCATCGTCTGCGCGATGGCGACCCGGCCGAAGATGCTCGGGGTGGCCAGCGCCGTCTCCAGTCGGGCAACGCAGCGGCCCAGCCGATACGCGACGGACCTGTCGTCGATGAGCCGGCGCCCGTCACCGTCGGGTCGTGTCACGGCCGCCGCGGCCCGGTCCACGGCCTGGGACAGAAATCCGGCCTGGTGCATCATGATTGACGTGTCCTGCAGCCCGTCCGGCGCGGCGGCGACGGCACCGTGCTCGACGTTGAGCGGTTCGCGCAGCACCGTCCAGCCGCCGTTCACCTCGCCCAGCCGGTACTTGTCGGCCACCCGGACGTCGCTGTAGTAGACGATGTTCGTCCGATCACCGTCCACCGTGCGGATGCCCTGGATTTCGATGCCCGGCGAATCCAGCGGGACCAGGAACATGGTCAGGCTCTTGTGCTTCGGCGCGTCGGGGGCGGTGTTGGTGATCAGGAAAACGTACTGGCAGTTGTGGGCGCCGGTGGTGAACATCTTGGAGCCGTTGATGATCCATTCGTCCCCGTCACGTACCGCACGCGTCTTACAGGTGGCGACATCGGAGCCGCCCTCGGGTTCGGTGTAGCCGAGGCACAACCGCACCTCGCCGCTGAAGACCTTCGGCAGCACCTCCTCGCGCAGTTGCGGCGACCCGAACTTGTCCACCGAACGGGCCACCATCGCGGTGGTCCCCCACGTCACCCAGGGAACGTGCACCCGCCGCTTCTCCAGCTCCCAGACCCGGCGCCGCACCCGGCTGAAACCGCCCTCGGATTCGGGCTTCCACTCGGCCGCCAAATAGCCTGCGGCGCCCAGCTTCAGGTGCAGGCCCTCGTCGAAATTGTCGCCCGTTTCCCGGTCCCGGCGCCTTACCTCTTCGGTCATGTGCGTGGCCAGAAAGCTGCGCGCCTCGTCGCGGAATGCCTTGTCCTCGTCGGAGAGCTCGACGCGGGAGAAATCCATGGTGCGCTCCTTCCTAGGCCGGCTGGGCCTCGCGGGCGGCCACGATCTCGGCGATGCGCTGGGCCGCGGTGCCCGGATCGCCGCCCGCCAGTGGCCATCCCCGGGCTCGCACGAGGTACGCCGTCGCGGCGGCTTCCGAGGAGACCCCGAGGCCGCCTTGGATGTGGACGGCCATCGTGGCGGCCCTGGCGGCCTCCTCGGCCATGAAGACGAAAGCGGACGGCGCCAATTCGGGACGCTCGTCGGGTTCGTTGTCCAGGAACCAGGCGGCACGGCGCGCCAGGTTCCGCCCGCCCTGGACGGTGATGGCCATGTTCGCCAGTGGATGCGAGATCGCCTGCAGGGTGGCGATGGGCACGCCCAGCGTGTATCGGGTCTTGGCGAACTCGGCCGCGATGGTCATGGTCTCCTCCACCAGCCCGACCAGCGCCGCCGCGGTCAACAGCCGCCACTCGTCCAGCGCCAGTAGGTAAGCCGCGGTCGCGTCGGGCCCCGCGGCGAGGGTCTCACGCGCATCCGCCGCGGCCGGGTCCACCCAGGCCATCGGCAGGCGGCCGATGTTGTCGACCTTCGCCGGGCGGGTGGCGAAGGTCAGGCGGACGACCTCGTCGCCATCGCGCACGATGATCTGGTCGGCGATCGAACCGGAGGGAATCAGCCGCGGGCCGCGGCCGGCGTCGATGCGCGGGTCGAGCGCGGCCAGCTGCTCTCCATCGGCCACCCCGGCGACGTCGGCGCCCAGACGCCCAAGCAGCCGTGCGGCGCAGACGTGGTCGATCCACGGCACCGGCGCCAGCGACCGGCCGAGTTCCTCGGCCACCAGGGTGAGGTCGACCAGGGTGGCGCCGTCCCCGCCGCACGACTCGGGCAGCGCCATCGTGGTCGCGCCCATCCCGCACAGCCTTTCCCACAGGTTCTTGTCGAAACCCGACGGCTCTGCGGCGCGGACGGTTTCGATCGAACAGTGGGTCTTGAAAAACTGTTTGTAAGCATCCTGCAGGGCCACATGGTCGGGCGACAGACTGTAGTCCAGTCTGCGTAGTTCGAAGCGGTCCATCGTTACTCGTCCTTCCCGAAGAAGAAGAAGTCCTGCGCGTTGTTGTAAAGGTAGTTGTCCAGCACCTCGGCGGGTAGATCCAGCGCACGGGCTTCCGGTATCACCCGCCGCATGGGCAACACCGGCCAGTCCGACGCGTAGATCACCTTGTTGGCACCGCGCGTGCGCATGTAGTGCAGCAGGCTCTCCGGCAGCCGCTTGGGCGACCACGCCGACGTCATGAGCCGAAGGTTGGCGTACTTGAGCAGCAACCGGATGGCGACGTCCCACCACGGGTCGGCGCCGTGGATCATGCACAGCCGCAGTTCGGGAAAGCGCACGCAGACCCGGTCGAGGTGCATGGGATGCTGGACCTCGCCGGGTATGGGCGGTCCCGGGATGCCCGTGTTGATGCAGAGCGGGAGATCGAGCTCGGCGCACTTGGCGTAGAGCGGGTAGTACACCGCGTCGCTGGGCGGGTACTGGCCGTCACCCCAAAAGCTAGGCCCCACTACGGCATACGCGACGGGCAGCTCGCCCGCGACGGCGGTCAGCTCGCGCAGTGACCGCACCGGGCGCAGCAGGTTCACCCCACCCATGGCCAGCGCGAACCGGTCGGGCTTGGCTTCGACGAACTTGCGCGCGGTCGTGGACGGGTTGGCGAGCGAGTCCATCAGGATCGCCTTGCGCACACCCTGTTCGTCCATCTCGGCGAGCAATTCGGACAGGTCGACCGGCGCGAACATCGACTCGGGCCCCTTGAAATAGTCGTCCCTGACCTTGAGCATCCACGTCGGCTGGGATTCGGCCTCCCCGAAGTGGACGTTCACCAGGCAGTCAATCGCTTTGGTGTTCATGACTTCCTTCAGGGTCGGACGGAACCAGCGCGGTCACCGGAACATGTTGGGTAGCTTGCTCTCTGGCCCACCGGTAGTTGGGCTTGCCGTTGCCGAGGCGTTCGATCTGCTCGACGAAGATGATGGCCTTGGGCGCCTTGAAATGCGCCAGTTGCGCCGTGCACGCGTCGTGCAGGGCGTCTGGGCGCAGGGGCGCGTCCGGGTGCGCCGCGACGAGGGCGACCACCTCTTGCCCCCACCGCTCACTCGGACGCCCGACGACCAGGGCGTCGACGACGCCCGGCTGCGCGCGCAGCACTTCCTCGACCTCTTCGACGAAAACCTTTTCCCCACCGGTGTTCACGACCAGCGAGTCGCGGCCGAACAGGCGAATGGTGCCGTCGGATTCGAGCGATGCCCGGTCGCCCGGAATCACCACCCGCTGGCCCTCGATTTCCGGGAACGTCCGTTGGGTGGCCTCGGCGTCGCCGAAGTAACCGAGCGGAATGCGGCCGGTCCGGGCGGCCCAACCGACCTCCCGCTCACCGGGGCGCAGGAAGCGGGTGCGGTCGGCCGACACCACGGTGGCCCCCTCCCTGGGCTGGAACGTCTCGCTGGCGGTCCCCTCGCGGCTGTGCCCGAACGCCATGTTGCCGCTCTCGGACGACCCGTAGCCCTCGATGATGGTGATGTGGGGCAGGCATTCCATCAGTGCGCGTTTGTGTTTCGCGTTGGTCGCGGCCCCCCCGGTGCCGATTGCCTGCAACGAGGACAGGTCGTACGAACGCGCGCGCAGCTCGGCGATCAGCGGCCCGGCGTACGCGTCGCCCACCATCGTCATCATGCCCACCTTCTCGCGCTCGGCGGTTTCCCAAACCGAACGCACGTCGAGCTTGTTGCGGTCGTCGTAGAGCACCACGGGCAGGCCCGCGCAAAGCGCGGCGAAGGCGGTCCACATGCCGGCGGCGTGCATGAGCGGAGACACCGCGAACCACGGCTGCCCGCCACCGGCGACCTTGTCGTGGATCTCGGTGACGCTGGCATGATCGGCGCCCACCATCGACGACACGTACATGTCGCTCTGCCGCCACAACACGCCCTTCGGGCGGCCGGTCGTTCCGCCGGTGCACATCATGATCAGGTCGTCCGGGGATCCCTGGTCCTCGCGCTCGGGGCTGGCGGCCGCCAGGGCGTCGTCGAGCGAAACCGCCTTCGGCAGCTGCGGAACCGCGCTGCCGTCGTCGATGGAGATCAGCAACTCGGTGCCGGCCGGCGGCAACACGTCGGCGAACCGGGCGCCGAGCGAGCGGTGATAGATGATGCCGCGGGGCTTGACGTAGTCGAGCAGATCGCTGATTTCCCGCGGCGAGTAGTGATGGTTGACGTTCACCGGGACCGTGCGCGCCTTGAGGCAGCCGATCAGCATGTCGGGGTAGAGGTCGTTGTACATCAGCAGCGCAATGCGGTCCTGGCCGCACTCCCACCGCTGCAGCCCGGCACGCTCCGCGTAGACACCGAACCCCTTGCCGCCCAGATAGTTCGCCAATCGGTCGGTGCGCCGCGCGGATTCGGCGAACGTGCTCTTGCGGTCACCGCACACGGTCATCAGGCGGTCGGGCACGACGTCTGCGATGGCGTCGAGAACCGCGCCTACCGTCCATTCACTCATCGCGTAAGCGGCTAGACGGTCGACGCGACCGGAATGCCCAGCAGTTCGAGGGCGTTGTCGCGCATCACTTTTCGAATATCGGACTCGCTGAAGCCCTTGAGCTCGTCGGCGAACGACACCGGCAACTCGAGGCCTTCGCCGTGCGGCCAGTCGGAACCGAACAGGATCTTGTCGATGCCGATGACGTCGGCCAACTCCGTCAGATCGTCCTCGTAGTAGGGCGCGATCCACACGTTGTTGCGCAGCTGCTCCACCGGGTCCTCGGGGAAATGCCGCGGGTAGTTGTTGGCCACCTTCTTCAGCCGCTTGATCAGCCGATGCACGAAGTACGAACCGTTTTCGATGCTGACCGCCCGCAGTGCGGGGTGGCGGGTGAACACGCCGTGCACGATCATCGAGGCCATCGTGTCATGGATGGCGCGGTCGTCGAGGAGAACCTGGTCCAGGGGATCCTTCTCGCCGAACCCCTCGAAGGTCGCCTTGCCGCCCCACTGCGCCGCGATGTGCAGATAGCCGCTGTCGCTGAGGTGAAAGCCCACCGGCACCCCGGCCTCGGCCAGGCGCGCCCACACCGGGTCGTGACTGCGATCGCCCAGCGACCGCGGCTTCACGACACCGGGCACCGGGGCCGGCCGCACCAGCACCAGCTTGGCACCCCGGGCCAACACGAAGTCGACCTCTTCGAGCGCATTGGCCGGATCGGCGAGCGAGACGATCGGCGCGGCGATGATGCGGTGGTCGGGCCGGTCGAATCCCCAGTCCTCGTCGAGCCACAGGTTGAACGCGTGCAGCGACGCCATCGTCGCCTCGATGTCCCCCTTGAGCGCCTCCTCGACGCCGCACGCGAAAGTCGGCAGCATGAACGCCGTTTCGATGTCCTGGGTGTCCATCACGGCCACCCGCGCGTCGCGGTGTTGGTACTCGGGGTGGCTGGCCAGCCGCTCGACCTTCATCAGCGAGGCCGGGTCAACTCCCTCGGGAATCTCACCGCGGAACAACAAGTCCAGGCATCCCGGCACGATGATCGGGTCGAAGGTGGGGTTGGGGATGAAATGGTTGACCCGATCCCCGATCACCGCCCAGGTGCGCTTGCCGTCGTTGACCATCTGCACGCCGCGGCGCTTGAACCTCTTGTCCAGGTGGCGGGTGAAGGCGTCCAGCGGCTCGTAGTAGTGGTTGTCGACGTCGATCGCCTGATAACCCAAGGTGGACATGATCATCCTTTCCGGCCCTACCGGCGAAACACTAAGCGTCGGTCGAGTTGAGCGAGGGGAATTGCGGGGGTCGCTTCTCGAGGAAGCTGGTGATGCCTTCGATGACGTCCGGACGTGGCATCGCCTCGTGCAGCAGCACCTCGGCGCGCGACGTGGCGTCCACGACGTCGCGGGTGGCGTCGCCGTACACCTGCCGCTTGATCACTTCCATCGAGGCCGGCGAGCAATTGCGGGCGATGTCCTCCGCGTAGTCCAGCGCGCGCTTCATCAGGTCCTCGGGCGCGAGCACTTCCTTGACGAGGCCGAGCGCGGCCGCCTCCTCGGCGAGGAAGGTGCGGCCACTGAGCAGCAGGTCCAGGGCGACACCCCAGGTGGTGAGGCGCGGCAGGATCCAGGAGATGCCGAACTCCGCGATCAGCCCGCGCCGGGCGAAGACCGCGGCGAACTTGGCGCCGGCGGCCGCGAACCGGACGTCGCACATCAGCGCCTGGGTCAATCCGATGCCTACGCAGGCGCCGTTGATGGCCGCGATGACGGGCTTGCGCAGCGTCGTCACGAAATGCGGCGGCCGCTCCCCGACCAGATCGGCGAGGTTGGTTTGACTCGCCTTCTCCATCGTGTCCCCGTAGGTCGGAGCGGAACTCGGCGCGCCCAGATACGCGCCGGCGCAGAAACCCTTGCCCCGGCCGGTCAGCACGATCGCCCGGATGGCCGGGTCCCGTTCGGCGCGGTCGATGGCGGAGTAGAACCCGGCGGCGATGTCCGGCCCCCAGGCGTTGAGGCGCTCCGGCCGGTTGAAGGTCACGATCGCGACGCCGCTGCCGGTGGCCTCGTAGAGCACTGCGTCCTCGGAAGCGCCGTCGCTGCCGGACATCTCCCCCGCTACCTCCTCACGATCGCCTACCGGATTGCGCGATATTTTGTACGCATACTGTATACCTATCGGTACCGTTTTCCACAACCGCCGCCGGACCCCCGCGAACCCCGGCCGAACTGCGGATTTCGAGTCACTGAACCGCACCTGCGACAGCGGTCGCCGACGCCTGCCGATCGGCTCGTCCGCGGGTGTGGCGAGCGCCACGTCCCATCCACGTTTGCTATCAGCGGCGAATCGGGAAAGCCCTCACAGATACCCACTACCAGGGAGGGAAACGCAATGGTTGACGTCAAGAGCGGCCCGATCGAGGCGATCCAGGGCATCGTCGAGGCTGTGTTCGGCAAGGCCAAGGAGATCGTCGGCACCATCATCGGTCGCAACGATCTGGTCAACGAGGGCCAGGCCCAGCAGGACAAGGCCGACGCCCAGCGCAGCGCGGCCAAGAAGGAAGCCGCGGCCGAGAAGGCCCGCGGCAAGGCCAAGGCCGCGGAGGCGCGGGAGAAGGCCGAGCAGTAAACGGTTCTCGAGAGGCCCGGTCACCGTCGGTGGCCGGGCCGCTCGGTTTTTACTGTGGGGCAGCCCTTTTGAGCCGCTACGCGCCGATGAGGCCGAGGCGGCGGTAGGCCCGCTCGATCTGGGACTTGGCTTCGGGCGGCAGCTCCGCTTGCGGCGGCCGCGAATGCGGGTAGGAGCCGATTGGCAAGCCCAGCAGCGAGGCGGCGTACTTGAACGCGCCGCCCCAATGGGTGAAATAGTCGGGCCGCCCGGGGTAGCACGTCCACCACGATCCGACGTCGAGGTCGAACTGGTCCAGTCCCGACTCGCGGCCGAAGTCCATTGCCTCCAGCAGCTTGTCGTTTTGCACCAAATCCCAGTACTGGGAAAACAATCGCCGCCGCGGCGTCTCGAACAGGTAGCCTGCGGTGCCCAGTTGCGCGGGGCAGACGATGCCGTCACGTAGCCACCCAGCGCGATATACCGTCTTGTCGCACTCCCAGAGCACCAAGCCGGGGGCCAGTTGGTGCAGCAGCCGACTGCTCGCGGGCCGGAAGGCGCCCTCTTTGGTGGCGCACACCGCGGGCACCTCGTCGTAGATCCGCGCGCTTTCCGCCGCGGTCAGCACATAGCCGGACGACGGCGAGTTGAACATGCCCAGGGCGATGTCGGTGCGGGCGGCGATGTATTTGAAGAATCGCAGCACGCCCTCCCCGCCGTGCGCCTCCATCATCGGCGTTTGGATGTAGGCGATGTCGGCGCCGGCCTCCTGGGCGTGCAGCGTCAGGTTCAGACAATCCTTCGCGGACATGGCCGCCGTGCACGCTTGCACGACAACGTCGGGGTTGGCGGCGCGGCCCTCTTCAATTGCGACCTCCAGCAAGCGCTTTCGCTCGTCGAGGGTCAACGACCAGAACTCGGACAGCCCGCTGGTGCACCACAGCATCGGGTGTCCGAGGTCGCCGACGCAGTAGCGGACAAGCGTCCGATATGCCTCCCAGTCGATGTCGTCCCCGTCCGGACCGCAGAATGGGGTGTAGAGGGAGTCGCCGATTCCCCGCAGTGCCCCGCGCGCCCACGCGCGCGCCTCGCTTGCCGTCGCCACGGCGACCTCCTTCTTCTCAGCCGACTTTCGGACCCTCAGGTGAAGTCCGAACCACCGTCGACGTTGATGTTGGCCCCGGTCATGTAGGAGTTGCGCCGCGAGGCGAGGAAGGCGACCACCGGCCCGATCTCCTCCGGCAGGCCCGCCCGGGGCATGTGCGCGGGGTGGCCAAAGTGTTTGGCAATGGCGTCCATCAGCGCGTAGGGGTCGTCGCCGTCGACACCGACCGACTTGGCCCAGCCGACGAGCGACTCGGAGGCGATGCTGCCGGGCGACACCACGTTGACCAGAATCTCGTCCTTGGCCAACAACAGCGAGAGGTTTTTCGAGACGCTCGTCAGCATCGATTTGGCCGCCGTGTACGCGGGCAGCATGACGCTCTGCCGCTGGGTCGAGTGCGCCGAGAAGTTGACCATCCGCGCCCATGGCGCCTTGCGCAGCAACGGAAGTGCCGCGCGGACGCAGCGCACCATCCCGAGCACGCCGTCTTCGACGGCCTCGCGCCACTGCTCGTCGGTCAGATCGTCGAATGTGCCCGCGGCGCCGGGACCGACCGTGTTGACGAGCACGTTGAGTTCGCCGCCCCAGCGGCGGTCGAGCTCGGCGAACGCCGCGTCGACCTGGCCGGCGTCGGCGATGTCGGCGACGAGCCCAAGCGCATCGGCGCTTCCGCGCGCCTGCAGATCGGCCACCGCCGAGTCGAGCGCGTCACGACTACGGCCGACGACCGCGACCCTGGCGCCCTCGTCGGCGAGGCAACGGGCGGCCGCCAAACCCATCCCCCGGCTGCCGCCGACGACCGCCGTTGTGGCATTCGCCAGGCCTAAATCCATGGCAATTCCCGTGGCTTATCGGGTGACTCGTTCAATGGCTTGTGCCCGGTCATCTTCGCCCGTCCAGCCGTCGTTACCAAAAAGCCTACGATAGGTATTACAGTAGCAGATGGAAAAACGCACGGAAGGCCGGTTGACGGTCATCGTCGAGCGGCGATACGCCTACGTATGCGCAGGTGAGTCGGCAGGGCTCGCCGACCGCATGCACAGGATACATCGTGATGGAGGTGCCCGTAGTGGCAAAGCAAGCTACCGCCGATAAGCGTCAACGACGCGAACGCGGATCCATCAATCCCGATGACATCATCAGTGGCGCATTCGAACTCGCGGAACAAGTGTCGATTGACAACTTGAGCATGCCGCTGCTGGGCAAACACCTGGGCGTCGGCGTCACCAGTATCTACTGGTACTTCCGCAAGAAGGACGACCTGCTCAACGCGATGACCGATCGGGCGTTGAGCAAGTATGTGTTCGCGACCCCCTACGTCGAAGCCAGTGACTGGCGGGAGACGTTGCGCAACCACGCGCGCTTGATGCGCAAGACGTTCATGGGCAACCCAATTCTGTGTGATTTGATCCTGATTCGCGCGGCGCTCAGCCCGAAGGCCGCGCGGCTGGGTGCCCAGGAGATGGAGAAGGCGATCGCCAATCTGGTCGAGGCCGGCCTGTCGCCGGAGGACGCCTTCGACACGTATTCGGCCGTTTCGGTGCACGTCCGCGGGTCGGTGGTGTTGCAGCGGTTGTACGAGAAGAACCAATCGACCGATGTCGGCCAGCGTGCCATCGAGGACGCCGTCGCCATCGATCCCGAGAACACCCCGCTGCTTGCTCAGATCAGCCGGATCGGTCACCGGATCGGCGCCCCCGACGAGACCAATTTCGAGTACGGCCTGGGCTGCATCCTCGACCACGCCAGCCGGCTGATCGAAGAGGGCAAGGGAGCGAAAGCCGGCAAGGCGGCGCCGTCCCGGCAGCGTAAGGCCGCCAAGTCACCCGGGTCGCGGGCGCGCACCAAGGCCCCGGCGCGCTAGCCGGCGAACCGCTTATCACGCTTCGGGTTCCGGCACGTCGAAGTGCTCATCTCGAAGCCGGAACGCCTCCTTTGTTCCGTGCTGTGCGCGGGTTTTGACGAAGTTGAACTCGCCCGGCCCGAATTGCAGATTGGTGCCGAAGGCGTGAAACAGATAGCTGGCGACCTCCTCACCCTGGTACGCCTGACTCTGTTCGACGAGCCGGAATGCCTCCTTGGCGATGACCACCCCGTCGGCGGGCATCTTCGCCGCCTTCTCTGCCCAGTACCGCGCCCGCGCCGGGACGGCGGCGGAATCGCATGTGTCGGTGAAGATTCCGAGATGTTCGAGCTCGCCGGCCTCGATCACGTCGCCGGTCAGCAGCAGGCGCCGGGCCAGCACCGGCCCCAGCCGGTGGAAGAACATGTGCAGGCTCCCCAGCGCGGGGCCGAGGAACCGGGTCGCCGGCATGCCGATCTTCGTGTCGCGCGCTATCACCGAGATGTCCGTCATCAGCGCCATCTCGAAGCCGCCGCCGAGCGCGTAGCCGGCGATCTCCCCCACGGTGACCTTGGGGAACCCCATGAAGTTGTGATAGAAGCCAAATGACTTGCGGTCCACCGTGAGGCGCCGACGCTGACTGGGGCGGCGCCTTGCCGACGAGTCATCGCCCGGTTGTTCCGGCTTGCCATACCAGCCATATGCGTTGTTCATGTCGGCCCCGGTGGAGAAGACGCCACCGGCGCCGCGCAACAACACCACCGTCAGGTCATCGTCTTCGGCCACCCGGTCCAGGCAGCGGGCCACCGCCTCGCGCATCGCGGCGTCGTAGGAGTTGCGCTGCGCCGGGTTGTTCAGCGTGATCGTCGCGATCCGGCGATCGCGGTCGACTTCGAACAGCACGCGATCGTCCGGGGGGCTCGGGGCAGTCATCTATCGGACTCCTTTCGCCGCCTGCCGAATCGAAATCCGGTCAGCTTCTCCGGCCGTGATGCCAACGTGTTCACCTCGCCGGTGCAGAGCACTTCGTCGTCCAGCAGCAGCCGTGCCGTCGAGGCGATGCCGCGTTCGATGTGCGAGCGGGCGATGTCGAACCGCAGCTCGGTCAACACCGGCGTCGGCCGGCGGAATGTCACGACCAGCGAACGCGTCTTGCCCGAAAGACCCGTGACGCAATTGTGGTGTTGGATGGCGCAATCGAAGAAGACACCCAGGAAGCCGCCGTGCACCAATCCCGGGGGACCCTCGTAGGCCAGCGGGAAATTCACTCGCCCGGCCGCCTTTTCGGCGTCGAGGTGGTCGAACTGATACTCCGGAAAACAGGGGTTGTAGGCGCCGATGTCGGTCGCATGGTTGAGGTAGACACGTCGGGGATCGTCGGGGACGTCACCTATGCGCGGCGCGTTGTCGGCCGGCGCCGCGGCGCTCAGCTCGCGCTCCCACTCCGCGAACTTCGTCACCATGGCATCCACCGTCGGGTGCGGGTGTTCGAGCGAAAGCAGCAGTGCGGTCAGGCGCCGCATGGCGCCGGCGGCGGCCACGGTCTGGGCAAGGGGCTGCTCGCCGAATCGGGCGTCGCCTGCGCGGGTCGATTCGGGCGCGACCTGCCCGTCGGTTCGCCCCTCCTGCAAGGCCATGCTTCTCTCTTTTCGCTCGGGTTCCGGCCCGGCTATTTCCGGCGGCAGCGTACCCTGCTAACTTATACAGCGTATCAATCGTATTGCCTACTGTATGGGTAACCGTATCGGCAGAAAGGCCGGATTCGACGGTGAGTCAGGAGGCCGAGGCGGCCGGTGCCGACGGCTCGGTGACAGTGCGCCGGGAGGGCGCGGTGTTGCGGGTGACGCTCGATCGCCCGTCCCGGCGTAACTCGTTGACCCAGAACATGATCGAAGCCTTGGTGGGGGCACTGACCGATGCCGCCACCGACGATGCGCTGCGCGCCCTTCACATCCGGGGCGGTGAGGACTTCTGCGCCGGGGTGGACTGGGTCGCCGGCAACGACCGGCAGCGCCCGCGCACCGGGGATCTGGTGCGGCGCATCCCCCACCAAGCTCACCGCGTCATCGAGCTCGTGACGAGCATCCAACTGCCGGTGCTTTGCAGCGTGCGAGGCCGGGCGGCGGGGTTCGGCTGCAATCTCGCGCTGGCCGCCGACTTCACCGTCGCCGCGGCCGACGCGGTGTTCTGGGAACCTTTCGTGGACCGCGGATTCAGCCCCGATTCGGGCGCCACCTGGCTGCTGCCCCGGCTGGTGGGCCTGGCGCGGGCCAGGCGCATGCTGCTGCTGGGCGAGCAGGTCAGCGGGGTGGACGCGGCGGATTGGGGATTGATTCACCAAGCGGTGAGCCCCGCCGAACTCGATGACACCGCCGAGAAGTTGCTGGAGCGGCTGGCCGCGGGGCCGACGACCGCGATCGGGCTGGCCAAGCAGGCGCTCGGCTTCGGTCAGCACGCGACCCTGACCCAATCCATGACCCAGGAACTGTTCAACCTCGAACTGTCCTGCCGGACAGCCGATTTCAAAGAGGGCCTGGCGGCCTTTCGGGAGCGGCGACCACCGAAGTTTCACGGCCGATGAGGGAGCAGGATGCCTACTGACTCGTTCGACACCATCAATTACGAGGTCGACGGGCATACCGCCACCATCACGCTGAACCGTCCGGATGCCCTCAACGCGCTCAGCCCGCACATGATCACCGAACTGCGGGCCGCCTACGACGAGGCCGAAAACGACGACAAGGTATGGGTACTCGTCGTCACCGGCACCGGTCGCGCCTTCTGCACCGGGGCCGACGTCAAGGCCATACCCGGCGACGGCAAGGTCATCTACGAGCGGCCGTACCTGTCGACGTACGAGCAATGGGAGGCCCCCCAGGAGGGCACACCGCCATTCCGCCAGATGGCCAAACCGGTGCTGACCGCCGTCAACGGGTTGTGCTGCGGTGCGGGCCTCGACTGGGTGACCACGTCGGACATCGTCATCGCGTCCGACCGCGCGACGTTCTTCGATCCCCACGTCAGCATCGGCCTGGTGGCCGGGCGCGAGCTGGTGCGGCTGGCCCGGGTGCTGCCCCGTTCGGTCGCCTTGCGGATGGCGTTGCTGGGCAAGCACGAGCGGATGGGCGTCCAGCGGGCCTTCGAGTTGGGATTGATCAGCGAAATCGTCGAGCACGAACGGCTTCTCGAACGCGCCCACGAACTCGCCGGGATCGTCAATTCCAACGCGCCGCTGGCCGTGCGCGGGACCCGGCTGGCGATCCTCAAGGGCCTCGATCTGCCGCTGCACGAAGCCGAGATGCTCGCCGAAGCGTTTCGCGAGCGCGTACTGCGGACCGAGGACGCGCTCGAGGGCCCCAAAGCCTTCGTCGAGAAGCGGGCGCCGGATTGGCAGTGTCGATGACGTTCGAGACGATCCTGCTCGAAATCGACGCGGCCGACCGGGTGGCGACCATCACGCTGAACCGGCCCGACCAGTTGAACGCGTTCAACCGCACCATGTGTGAGGAGATGGCCCGCGCCTGGCGCGCGGTCAAGCTCGACGAGTCGGTGAACGCCGTGGTGCTGCGGGCGGCGGGTGACCGCGCGTTCAGCGCCGGGCTGGACATCAAAACACCGTACGGGCAGCCCGAAAACGTCTGGAACCACGAGGATCCCGGCGAGGCCCTCAGCCCGAAGTGGCAAAAGATGTGGAAGCCGGTCGTGTGTGCCGTCCAGGGCATCTGCACCGCGGGCGCCTTTTACTTCATCAACGAATCCGACATCGTCATCTGCTCGGAGGGCGCCACCTTCTTCGACTCGCACGTGTCGGCCGGCCTGGTCTGTGCGTTGGAGCCGATCGGCCTGATGCGGCGCATCGGCCTGGGCGAGACCTTGCGCATAGCACTGATGGGCAACGACGAACGGGTCAGCGCCGACACCGCGTTGCGAATCGGATTGGTATCGGAGGTGGTCGCCGCCGACCGGCTCTGGGACCGCGCGCACGAGATCGCCGCGACCATCGCCGCGAAGCCACCGACCGCGACTCAGGGCACGGTCAAGGCGATCTGGGAGTCGCTCGACAAGCCTTACCGCGCGGCCATGGAGCAGGGCCTGATCTATACCCGGCTGGGCAATCCGCTCGGTACAGCCGAACTCGCCGCCCAGCGGGGCGAGGCCGGTGCGGGCGAACCGAAGATCCGTTGATGGTGCGTCACCCCCTCAGTCAGCGCATCGCCGACGTTCTCGACCTGCAGCCGGACGCGCACGCGATTGAGTTTGCGGGCCAATGGCACTCGTGGCGGCAGGTGGGCGATGCGGCGCGGCGCATCGCGTCGCAGGCCGGCCCAGGCCCGGGGGTCGGGATGCTGCTGCGCAACCGGCCCGGCCACGTGGCGGCCTTCCTCGGGGTGCTCCTGGGCGGCGGAACGGTCGTCACCATCAACCCCTCGCGCGGGGACGAGCGCACGCGCGCCGACATCGCCCCGCTGGAGTTGCCGTTGATCATCGGCGAGGCCGACGACCTGGCCGCGCAGGTCCCGCCGGGTATCCGGACGCTGGCGATCTCGGCTTGCCTGGAGGGTGGGCCCGTGCGCCATGGCGAGGGTCCCATCGCCCGGGCCGACGTCGCGGTTCGGATGCTGACCAGCGGTACGACGGGCCCGCCCAAACGCATCGACATCGGCTACGACATGCTGGCCCGCAGCGTGATGGGCGCCGACCCCGACAGCGCCCCGGCGCCCCAAGAGCTACGGCGGGGTGTGGCGATCGTCAACTCACCGCTGGTGCACATCGGCGGCGTGTTCCGCGTGCTGCAGTGCGTCGCCGAGGCCAGACCGTTCGCACTCCTCGAGCGGTTCGAACTCAATGCGTGGACCGACGCGGTGCGCAGGCACCGGCCGCGGACCGTATCGCTGGTACCCGCGGCGCTGCGAACGGTGCTGCACTCCGACGTGCCGAGGGCCGATCTCGCGAGCATCCGGGCCGTCACCTGCGGCACGGCCCCGCTGACGGCCGACGACGCGGATGCCTTCACCGACAAGTACGGCATCCCGGTCCTGACCTCCTATGCCGCAACGGAATTCGGTGGCGGCGTGGCGGGTTGGACCCTGCCCGATTACCAACGGCATTGGACCGCCAAACGGGGTAGCGTCGGCCGTGCAAACCCCGGGGCGCAGCTGAGGGTGGTCGGGGACGACGGCACGCCGCTCGGCGCCGACCAGGTCGGCCTGGTCGAAGTCAAGCCGGGCCAGCTTGGCCCGTCGGCGCCGTGGATGCGAACCACGGACATGGCCCGCATCGACGCGGACGGCTTCGTCTGGATCGTCGGCCGGGCCGATCAGGCGATCATCCGCGGGGGGTTCAAGGTGATGCCCGACGACGTGCGCACCGCCCTGGAGAGCCACCCCGCGGTCGCCGGCGCGGCGGTGATCGGCCGCCCCGATCAGCGCCTGGGCGCGACGCCGGTCGCCATGGTGGAATTGCGCGAATCCGCGTCCGTCGAACCCGAAGCGCTGGCGCGATATCTCCGAAATAAGTTGGCGCGCTATGAGATTCCCACCGAGATCGCGATCGTCGACGCCATCCCGCGGACCCCGTCGGGCAAACCCGATCTGGGCGCGGTCCAGCGCTTCTTCAGCGCGCCCGCCGCCCACACCGACCATGCGCGGTGACGCCCCGACCGTCGCCGAGGTCCTGGCATACCAGGCCCGCTCGCGCGGAGACCGCCCGCTGCTCGTCTGCGACGGCGACCGGATCGGTTACCGGGAAGCCGAGGAGCGGTCGGCGGAGCTGGCCCGCGGACTGATCGCGGCCGGCGCGGGCAAGGGCACCCATGTTGGCCTGCTCTATCCCAATGGCGTGGGCTTCGTCGTCGCGATGCTGGCGGCGGCGCGGATCGGAGCCGTGGTCGTCCCGTTCTCGACGTTCGTCACCGCACGCGAGTTGCACGAGCAGCTGCTCGACAGCGACGCCGAAATCCTGTTAGCGGCGGCGTCTTTCCGCCGCCACAACTATGCGCAACAACTCGAAGAGCTGCTTTCGGATCCAGAGTTCGAATCCGACCTGCCCTTGTTCTGCGTGGCCGCACCGCAACTGCGGCAGGTGGGCATCGACCACCGCCCCGACGCGGTGCGACGCGTCCGCGACATCGACCGGTTCTATCGTCTGGCCGGCACCGTGAGCCCCGAGCTGCTGACGGCGACGCAAGACGATGTCCACGGCTGCGATCCGCTGGCCATCGTGTACACCTCGGGCTCCACCAGCGCCCCCAAGGGGGTGGTGCACACGCACGCCGCGCTGCTTGCGCATCAGCGGAACCTCAACGAGATCCGCGGATTGACCGCGGACGACAAGCTGTTCTGCAATTCGCCGTTCTTCTGGATCGGCGGATTCGCGTTCGGGCTGCTCGCGACGTTGGTCGCCGGGTCGACGCTGGTGTGCTCGAATGCCGACGATCCCGGCGCGACGCTCGACCTGCTGGAGGCCGAAAGACCCACCCTGACCAATGGTTTCAGCGCCACGATCGCTCACCTGGCCGATCATCCGAGTTTCGGCCGTCGTGACCTGTCATCACGGCGGGGCAACCTGTACCCGATCATGGCGCCCGACGTTCGACCGGCGGATCCGGAGCTGCGGCACAACATGCTCGGGATGACCGAAGCCGGCAGCGTCGTGCTGATCAGCGACGACGACACCGATCAACCCGAGCGCAGGCGCGGGTCGTTCGGCAAGCCGGCGCCCGGCTTCGAGACCATGATCCTGGACCCGGATCCCTCGGGAGTCGGTGAACTGTGCATCCGCGGACCGTACGTGATGCAGCGGTACTACCGGCGCAGTCGCGAGGAGTGCTTCGACGCCGACGGCTGGTTCCACACCGGCGATTTGGTGCGGTGCGACGCCGAGGGATTCTTCTACTACGTCGGCCGCCTCAGCACGATGATCAAGACCGCGGGCGCCAACGTCTCGGCGGAAGAGGTCGAGCGGGCCATCACCAAGGTCACCGGCGGGCTGGCCGCGCACGTCACCGGCGTGCCCGACGCCCAACGGGGAGAATTGGTCGCGGCGGTCGTGGTGGTGCCCGACGGCGCCACGTTCGACGGTGCCGCCCTGCGCGACCGGCTCAAGACGGAACTGTCGGCATACAAGATTCCCCGCCGGTTGCTCGCCGTGTCGCGCTCGCAGCTGCCGCTGCTCTCCAGCGGCAAGGTCGACCGGGCACAGCTGAGGAAGCTCCTCGATGACTGACAAAACAACCATCGACGAGCTGGTGCGTTCTCGCGCCGAGCTTTACGGCGACAAGCCGATGGTGATCGACCCGGGGTCGCGCACCAGCTACCGCCAACTCGAGGCGACCACAAGGCATCTCGCCGCGGTCTTCGTCGAGGCCGGCGTCGGCAAGGGCACCCGGGTCGGGCTGATCATGCCCAACGGCACCCGCTGGGTCGAGGTGGCACTCGCGGTGACCCGGATCGGGGGCGTGCTGGTCCCGCTGAGCACCCTGCTGACGGCGACCGAACTGACCGCGCAGCTGCGTGCCGCGGCGGTGCAAATCCTGATCAGCGTCGAGGAATTCCGCGGTCATCGTTACCTCGACGACCTCCCACCGCGCAGCCGGCTGCCGGCCCTGCGCGGGGTCTGGACGGCCGCCCGGCTCGCCGGCACCACCGCCGGCGATCGGGCCCATGGACTCGTGGACGCCATGACGCAGACGGTCGCGCCCGCCGACCTGCTGGTCATCACGTTCACCTCCGGCAGCAGCGGGGCGCCCAAGGGGGTCATGCATTCGCACGGCAGCGCGCTGGGCGCCGTGAACTCGGGCCTGGCCACGCGCTGCATCACCGCCGACACCCGGCTGTATCTGCCGATGCCCTTCTTCTGGGTCGGCGGATTCGGCAGCGGAGTGCTGTCGACGCTGCTGGCCGGCGCCACCCTGGTGACCGAGGAGATACCGCGGCCGGAGACCACGCTGCGGCTGCTGGAGGCCGAGCGGGTGACGCTGTTTCGCGGCTGGCCCGATCAGGCCGAGACCCTGGCGCGGCACGCCGCCGCGGTCGGCGCCGACCTGTCGGCCCTGGGCGCGGGCAGCCTGCAGGCCCTGCTGCCGCCCGAGCGGCGTGCCCAACCCGGCGCCCGGGCCGCGCTGTTCGGCATGACCGAGGCGTTCGGCCCATACTGCGGCTACCCCGCCGACACCGACCTGCCACCGGCGGCGTGGGGCAGTTGCGGAAAGCCGTTCGGCGGCATGGAGGTTCGCATCGTCGACGCCGACACCGGCGAGCCCGCCGCGGCCGGCACCGTCGGCGTGATCCAGATTCGGGGCCCGCACACGCTGCGCGGCATCTGCGGTCGCAGCCGAGAGGAGTTGTTCACCGCCGACGGGTTTTACGCCACCGGCGACCTGGGCCGGCTCGACGAGCAGGGGTTCCTGTTCTACCACGGACGCTGCGACGACATGTTCAAGGTCAGCGGCGCCACCGTATATCCCGGCGAGGTAGAACGCGCGCTGCGCACCATCGACGGCGTCCGCGGCGCCGTTGTCACCAACGTCCCCGGGCCGGCGGGCCAACGGGTGGGCGCGGCCGTGTTGTGCGACGGCGCGGTGTCCACCGATGAGCTGAGCCGGAGCGCGCGAAAGCTGCTGAGCGCCTTCAAGGTACCGACGGTGTGGTTGCTGTTGGGGTCGGACGACGACGTCCCGCGCGGCGGGACCGGTAAGGTCGACACCGGCCGGCTGCGCGAGATGCTGGCGTCGGCGGGGTGACCGTTGGCGACCGTCAGTGCCGGACGCCGGAGACCGGCGACCGCGGAAGCCGACCGGCGCGCGAATGTCCACTCATGGACTCCCCGTCGACCACGACGTCGAAGTCCAGATTGAGCCGCATGGGCTTGGTCACCGATTGCCGCCAGGTCAGCCGGGTACCTCCCGCGACCGCACTGGACATCAAGTCCCGCAACGGAACTGATTCGTTCTTGTAGGTAGCCGTACCCACCAGCCCGTCACCCAGTTCGGTGAACACGTACCGCACCGCGAGCGTGCCGATCGGCGTCTTGATCGTCACGTCCCACTCACCCTCGATGCCCAACCTATGCCTCCATCGGTTCTCGTCCCGCCGGACGCCAGACGGTGCCCCGACGCTCGTACTCGAACAGCTTCTCGACGGCGTGCGCGACCCGTGGCCCGTACCACCGATCCAGCAGGTACAGCGCCAGATCGAGCCCCGAGGTCACCCCGCCGGCGGTGACCACGTCCCCGTCGTCAACCACCCGGGCGGCCACCGCATGCACGCCGGCCGCCTCTAACAGCTCCAGCCCCAAGTGATGGGTCACCGCGTGGCGCCCCTCGATCAGGCCCGACATGGCCATCACCACCGATCCGCCACAAACCCCGGCCACCGTGATCTCCGGATTGTCAAAGGCCTTCCGCAACAACGGGGTCAGCTCCGTCTGCGCCGCCCGGGCCAACAGCACCGGGATGGTCTCGACGCCATCGTCCGGGTCGCCGGCTATCGGACCGCTGGCGCCCGGAACCATCACGCAGCCGGGCACGGACGGATCGAGCGCGGCACTGGCGCTGAGCGCCAAACCACGTGTGCCACTGGTGACGCTGCGCGGCCCCTCCGCCGACACCAACGTCACCGTCAGGTCGCCGCCCACGCAGTCGCTGCCCGCCGCCAGCACTTCGAACGGGGCGATCACGTCGAGCGGGTCAAATCCGTCGTACAACACGACTTGCGCATGCATCCCGTCATGGTCACCGCCTTGCGCCGGCCGCACCAGTGGCTGGATTGCCACTATGCACCGGTATATTGCCAAGCCATGCATTCCGTCGCGATTCTGGCCGAGCCGGACGTCATCGCGTTCGACCTCGCCATTGCGATCGAGGTTTTCGGGCGGGTCGCCCTCGCGACCGGTGCGCCCGGCTATCGCGTGCGCGTGTGCGGCTGCGAGCCCGTCGTGCCGGCCGGACCGATCCGGGTCGCCACCGATCACGGCCTGGAAGGACTCGACGGTGCGGACACCATCGTGGTGCCCGGACGCAACGACGTCACGGTGGGTGTGCGCGAGGACGTCGTGGCGGCGCTGAAGTCGGCGCACCGCAAGGGAGTCCGCATCGCCTCCATCTGCAGCGGCACCTTCACCGTCGCCGCGGCGGGCATCCTGGACGGCAAACGCGCGACCACCCACTGGGCCGCCGCCGACTCGTTCTCGGCCCGCTATCCCAACGTCCGGCTCGATGCCGCCGCGTTGTACGTGGACGAGGGCCAGGTACTCACCTCGGCCGGGGCTTCCGCGGGTCTCGACTTGTGCCTCTACATGGTCGCGCGCGATTACGGCTCCGCGGTGGCCGCCGACGCCGCCCGGTTAGCGGTCACGCCCCTGCACCGCACCGGTGATCAAGCCCAATTCGTCATCCGCAATCGCGGAAAGTCGCTCACCGAACTCGATGGCTTGCTGGTCTGGCTGGAAAGCAACGCGCACCTCCCGTTGACCCTCGGTGAAATCGCCCGTCAGGCCGCCACCAGCGAACGAACCCTGAATCGGCGGTTCAAGAGCGAGACGGGCCAAACACCGATGCAGTGGCTGAACGGCATTCGGATCCGGCACGCGGAGGAGTTGCTGGAGACGAGCTCCGCCGGTGTCGAAACCATCTCGCGGCTGGTCGGATTCGCGTCGGCCACGAATTTTCGCGAGCAGTTCCGCCGACTGGTTGGAGTGGCGCCGCAGGGCTACCGCAACGCTTTTCGCGACCAGCAGCCCTGACCGGCGCCGACCAGCCCTAGGGCACCCGGGTCCACGGCTGGCAGTTCTGGGACTCGAAGGCCTTGACCGAGGTGTTGATGTTCGCGTACATCGGACCGATCGACGTATTCGTCTGCAGCACATGGTCCTTGTTCGCGTCGGGCGTGCTGTAGGTGAACCAGGAGCACATCGAACCCTGGGTCGGCACGTCGTTGATCCAAACACCGAAGGCCGACCCGGAACCGCCGGTGTGGTAGAGGCCCGGCGCGATGTCCGGGCCCACGATGAAGACACCGTTGCCGGGGATGGGGTCGAGCGGGTCGGCCAGCGCCGGCGGTGCCAGGGCGACGGCCGTCACCACCGAAACGAACAGGGCCGATGCGGTAACCGTTCGGGGCACTTTTCCTCGCTTTATGTTGTTGCCCCCTGTCACGCAGCCTATGCCGAGGCGCGCGGGGTAACAACCATCAGCCACCGTCGACGAC
Organism: Mycobacterium sp. E2989; assembly: GCF_001667595.1. Lineage (NCBI taxonomy): Bacteria > Bacillati > Actinomycetota > Actinomycetes > Mycobacteriales > Mycobacteriaceae > Mycobacterium > Mycobacterium sp. E2989. The sequence continues at coordinate 28,352 of NZ_LZJX01000132.1, forward strand.
CACGCCTCGCGCGGTGAGGTGATCGATCAACGGCACGGCGCCCGCGGCGAGATGCTGCGACATGGCCGCGCGCGCGAGCCCCCCGTCGCGCTTCTTCAGCGCCGACAGGATGCGACGGTGATCCCGCATCGACTGCTCCGGCCAGCCCTCGATGGCCGGGAACACCGATTCCGGTGCGTAGCGGGTGATTTGCAGCATCAGCTGGGCGAGTTTCGGCGAATCCGCGGCAACGTTGATGGCGCGGTGGAATTGGTGGTTCAGGCGCACCGTCCGCTCCTCGTCGTCACCCGCGTACGCGTCTTCGAGCTCCGCCTGGATCTGCTTGAGCTCGCGCAGTTGGTCGTCGGTGATGTTGATCGCGGCCCGCGCCGCGAGTTCGCCACCGACATGGGCCTGCACGTTGGCGACATCGGTGACGTCGCGGCCGGTCACCGGCAACACCATGAAACCCCGCCGGGGTTGCTGGGCGATCAGACCTTCCGCGCGCAGGGCGAACAGCGCTTCCCGCACCGGCGTGACGCTGATTCCCAACTCGGCGGCCAACTGGTCCAGCCGGACGTAGGACCCCGCGAGGTAGGTGCCGTCGAAGATCCGACGGCGGATGAGGCGCGCGACGTCGTCGGAAAGTTGCGGTCGCGCGGCGAAATCCGGAACGCTCATCGCTACACCTGGTACTCGGCAAGGAGGCGCTTGCTGATGATCGACTTCTGGATTTCGCTGGTTCCCTCGCCGATCAGCAGGAACGGCGCGTCGCGCATCAGCCGCTCGATCTCGTATTCCTTGGAATAGCCGTAGCCGCCGTGGATTCGGAAGCTCTGCTGCGTGACCTCGGTGCAATACTCGCTGCACAGATACTTGGCCATCCCGGCGGCGACGTCGTTGCGCTCCCCCGAGTCCTTCAGCCGCGCCGCGTTCACCATCATCAGGTGTGCGGCTTCGACTTTGGTGGCCATCTCGGCGAGCTGGAAGGCGATGGCCTGGTGCTCGGCGATGGGCTTGCCGAAGGTGTGCCGTTGTTGCGCATAGCGGACCGCGAGCTCGAAGGCGCGGATGCCGACACCGCACGCCCGCGCCGACACGTTGACCCGGCCGACCTCGATGCCGTCCATCATCTGGAAGAAGCCCTGCCCCGGGGTGCCACCCAAAACGTCGTCGGCGCTGGCCCGGTAGCCGTCGAAGATCAGTTCGGTGGTGTCGATGCCCTTGTAGCCCAGCTTGTCGATCTTGCCGGGGATGACCAAGCCCGGCGCGACTTCACCGAATCCCGTTGGCTTCTCGACCAGGAAGGCGGTCAGATTTCGGTGCGGCTTGTCGGCACCCTCGTCGGTGCGCACCAGCACCGCGATGAGCGTGGAGCTTCCGCCGTTGGTCAGCCACATCTTCTGGCCGTTGATGGTGTAGTCGCCGTCCGGGCCGCGTACCGCCCGGGTCCGAATCGCGGCGACGTCGGACCCGAGTTCCGGCTCCGACATCGAAAAAGCGCCCCGCGCTTCGCCGGTCGCCATCCGCGGCAGGAACCGCTGCTGCTGCGCTTCGGTGCCGTGTTGGCGCAACATGTAAGCCACGATGAAGTGGGTGTTGAGCACGCCGGACACGCTCATCCAGCCACGCGCGAGCTCTTCCACACACAGCGCATAGGTGAGCAGCGACTCCCCCAGCCCGCCGTACTCCTGCGGAATCATCAGGCCGAACAGGCCCATGTCGCGCATCCGGTCGACGATGTCCTGCGGGTAGGTGTCGCCGCGTTCGAGCTCCGCGGCGTTGGGGATCACCTCCTTCTCGACGAATTGCCGTACTGTAGCGACGATTTCGGTCTGGAATTCGGTCAGCCCGAGGGTCTGAGCGAGCTTGGTCATGCGCTGTCTTTCGGTCCGGGCTTGCTCAGCAAGCGATGGTCTTCGCCTTCGCCAGGCGTTCGATGTCGGCGGTGGTCAATCCCAACCGGCGCTCGAGAACCTCGGCCGTGTCCTGCCCCAACGCGGGCGCGGGCGCGCCGGCGGGATGCACGCCGTCGAACGCGACCGGCAGCCCGGGGGCCAGGTACTCACCCAGGCCTTCCTGCCGCAGTGGGGAAAACAGCGGGTTGTCGGTCACCTTCGGGCCCGCCGCGACCTCGGCGAAGGTGCGGTACCGCTCGAACAACACCGTTGTGCCCGAGAGCGCGGCGGTGACCTCGTCGGCCGAGTGGTCGGCGAACCAGGTGGCGAACAACCCGGACAGCACGTCGCGGTATCGGTAGCGGTCGCCCTCCGAACCGAAGTCGACACCCAGCGCATCGGCGAGCGCCGTCACCGCGACGCCGGTGCCGGTCACGTCGACCAGGTCGCGAAAGTGCCTGCGGGTCAAGGTGACAACCATGAACCGGGCGCCGTCACGGGCGACGAAGTCCTGCCCGTACTGGCCATAGATGGCGTTGCCCAGGCGCTCGCGCTGCGTGCCGGTGATCTGCGGCTCGGTCAACAGCCCCAGGTTTCCGGCGGTGGCCAGCGCGACGTCCTCGAGGGCCAGGCTGATCCGCGCACCGGCACCGGATTCGTCTCGGCGGCGGACCGCGGTGACGACGGCCAGGGCGGCGTACAGGCCGCAGCACACGTCCCAGGCCGGCAACACGTGGTTGATCGGGCCGGCGTGCCCGGCGGGGCCGGTGACGAGCGGGAATCCGATCCCGGCGTTGACCGTGTAATCCACCCCGGTGGAACCGTCGCCACGCCCGAGCAGCTGCACGTGGATGACGTCGGAACGCTTGTCGGCCAACGCCTCGTGGCTGAGCCAGGACAGGCCGGCGGCGTTGGTCACCACCACGCCGTCGCCCTCGACGATGAGCCGCGCGACCAGTTCCTGCCCGTCGGGAGAGCGCAAATCGATGGTGGCCGAACGCTTGCCCTTGTTCAGCCCGGTCCAGTAGATCGAGGTGCCGTCGGCCGCCAGCGGCCACCGCTGCACGTCGGAGGCGCCGCCGATCGGATCGATCCGGATCACCTCCGCACCAAGCTGACTCAGCGTCATGCCACACAGCGGGGCGGCGACGAAGCTGGACACCTCGACGACGGTGAGTCCGCCCAGGGGACCGGTCACGTCACCCGCTCGAACACCGCTGCCAGGCCCTGGCCGCCGCCGATGCACATGGTCTCCAGCCCGTAGCGCGCCTCGCGGCGGTTGAGCTCGCGCGCCAGTGAGGCCAGCATCCGCCCACCCGTCGCGCCGACGGGATGGCCCAACGAGATGCCGGATCCGTGCACGTTCGTCCGCTCGTGGTCGGCCGCGCCGAAATTCCACTCCCGCATCACCGCAAGCGCTTGAGCGGCAAAGGCTTCGTTGAGTTCGATCAGGTCGATGTCGGACAGCCGCAGGCCGGCCTTGCGCAGCGCCGCCTCGGTCGCCGGTACGGGCCCGATGCCCATGACGTGGGGCGCCACTCCAGCCAGCCCCCATGACACCAGGCGGACCAGCGGGGTCAGACCGTATTCGGCGGCCTTCTCGGGTGTGGTCACCACGCACATCGACGCCGCGTCGTTTTGGCCGCTGGCGTTGCCGGCGGTGACGGTGGCTTCCGAATCCTGGTTGAGCAGAACGGGTTTGAGCTTGCCCAGCGACTCGACCGAGGTGTCGGCGCGCGGATGTTCGTCGGTGTCGATCAGTTCTTCACCGTGGCGCGTGCGGACGGTGACCGGGATGATCTCCTCGGCGAGAACCCCGTCCTTCTGCGCGGCCACGGCCCGCTGGTGTGACCGCACGGCGAGTTCGTCCTGTTCCAACCGCGGAATGCCGTACTGGCGGCGCAGATTCTCCGCCGTCTCCAGCATGCCGCCGGGGACCGGGTGGTGACGGCCGCCGGCGGTGGTGCGTCCGCGGGCCAGCCCGTCGTGCACCTGGACCCCGCTTCGCGCGCCGCCCCAACGCATGTCGGTGGAATAGAACGCGACATTGCTCATGCTCTCGCAGCCGCCGGCGACCACCAGATCCTGATCGCCGCTGCCCACCTGCAGGCACGCCTGGATCACCGCCTGCAGGCCCGACCCGCAACGCCGGTCGACTTGCATGCCGGGCACCGTCACCGGCAGGCCGGCGTCCAGCGCCACGACGCGCCCGATCGCCGGGGCATCGCTGTTGGGATAGCAGTGGCCGAGGATCACGTCCTGCACCGCGTCGGGCGCCAGCCCGGTCCGCTCGAGCAACCCCTTCAGGGCGGTGACGCCCAGGTCGACGGCCGTCAGCGAGGAGAACATGCCGCCGTAGCGGCCGATCGGCGTGCGGACCGGTTCACAGATAACGGCTTCGCGTAGCGCGCTCATAGGTGTCGGCCGCCGGTGATCTCCATGACGGTGCCGGTCATGTAGGACGACAGGTCGGACGCCAGGAACAGCGCCACGCTGGCGACTTCGCTGGGCTCACCGGCCCGGCCCATCGGCACCTCGGCGACCTTCGAATCCCAAATACGTTGCGGCATAGCCTCGGTCATCGCCGAGCGGATCAAGCCGGGGGCGATCGCGTTCACCCGGACGCCCAAGTAGGCCAGCTCCTTGGCGGCCGCCTTGGTCATGCCGACGATGCCGGCCTTGGCAGCCGAGTAGTTGGTCTGCCCGACCATGCCGACCTTGCCCGACACCGACGACATGTTGATGATCGCGCCCCGCTTGTTTTCCCGCATGACCGCGGCCGCCAATCGGGTGCCGTTCCAGGTTCCCTTCAAATGCACGGCGATGACCTGATCGAACTGCTCCTCGGTCATCTTGCGCATCGTCGCGTCCCGGGTGATGCCCGCGTTGTTGACCATGATGTCCAGCCCGCCGAAACGCTCGACCGCGGTTTGGATCAGTTTTTCGACGTCGGATGCCTGCGTGACATCGCATTGGACCGCGACGGCGACGTCATCACCGCCGAGCTGTTTGGCCACCGCTTGCGTCGCTTCGAGATTGACGTCGCCGAGCACAACCCGCGCGCCCTCGGCGACGAAGCACTCCGCGATGGCCAGCCCCAGCCCTTGCGCTCCGCCCGTGATTACCGCCGTCTGACCTGCCAACAACCCCACCTGGGTCACACATCCTTCACTGTCGTAGCCGCCGCCGGACACCCTCAGGGCAAATATCATATTTGATATAGGATCCTGCTCTGAACCGGGGTCTCCCCGACCAGGAGAGGAGCGTGCAGCCAATGGCAGCCACCGAATCCGCGGAAGTCAGCGACGAAGATTTTCGCGAGATCCTTGCCCAGACACGGCAATTCGTCCGCAGCGCCGTCGTTCCCCGCGAGCAGGAGATCCTCGACTCCGATCGCGTGCCGGACGACCTCCGCGACGAGGCGAAGAAGATGGGGCTGTTCGGCTACGCGATTCCCCAGGAGTGGGGCGGCCTGGGCCTCAACCTGATGCAGGACGTCGAGCTGGCGATGGAGCTGGGCTACACCTCGCTGGCGCTGCGGTCGATGTTCGGCACCAACAACGGCATCGCCGGACAGGTGCTGGTCGGCTTCGGCACCGACGAACAGAAATCCCGCTGGCTGGAGGCGATCGCGACCGGCGACGTCGTCGCCTCGTTCGCGCTGACCGAGCCCGGCGCCGGCTCCAACCCGGCCGGCCTGCGCACCAAAGCCGTTCGTGACGGGGATGATTGGGTGATCTCCGGGCAGAAGCGCTTCATCACCAACGCGCCCGTCGCCGACCTGTTCGTGGTGTTCGCGCGCACCCGACCTGCCGACGACCAGGGACCCGGGATCGCCGTGTTCCTGGTGCCCGCGCACGCCGACGGCGTCGAAGTCGGCGCCAAGGACGCCAAGATGGGTCAGGAGGGCGCGTGGACCGCCGACGTCAGCTTCGACGACGTCCGGGTCGATGACGGCGCGCTGGTCGGTGGTAGCGAGGACATCGGGTATCGAGCGGCGATGACGTCGCTGGCGCGCGGACGGGTGCACATCGCCGCCCTCGCCGTCGGCGCCGCCCAGCGGGCGCTCGACGAATCGGTCGGCTACGCGGCCACCGCGACGCAGGGTGGGACGCCGATCGGAAGCTTCCAGTTGGTCCAGGCGATGCTCGCCGACCAGCAGACCGGCGTGCTGGCCGGCCGGGCGCTGGTGCGCGACGCCGCGCGGCAGTGGGTTACCGGCGAGGACCGCCGGGTCGCGCCGTCCGCGGCCAAGCTGTTCTGCACCGAAATGGCCGGCAACGTGGCGGACCTCGCGGTGCAGATCCACGGCGGCAGCGGTTACATGCACGGGGTCCCGGTCGAGCGCATCTACCGCGACGTGCGGCTGCTACGACTGTATGAGGGCACCAGCGAGATTCAACGCCTGATCATCGGGTCCAACCTCGTCAAAGCGGCGCAGCGATAAGGAGCAACTATGGGCGGCAAGCTCGCAGGCCGAGTGGCATTCATCACCGGGGCGGCCCGCGGTCAGGGCCGGGCGCACGCGGTTCGGCTGGCGCGGGAGGGCGCCGACATCATCGCCGTCGACATCGCCGGCAAGCTTCCGTCCTGTGTCCCGTACGACCCGGCGAGCCCCGACGACCTGGCCGAGACCGTTCGGCTGGTTAAGGAAACGGGCCGCCGGATCGTCGCCTCGGTCGTGGACACCCGCGACTTCGAGGCGCTTCGCCAGGCCGTCGACGACGGCGTCGCCGCGTTCGGGCGGCTGGACATCATCGTCGCCAATGCCGGCGTCGCCGCCCCGCAGGCCTGGAACGACATCACGCCGCAGGACTTCCGCGACGTGATGGACATCAACGTGACCGGCACGTGGAACACCGTGATGGCCGGCGCGGACAAGATCATCGAAGGGGGCCGCGGCGGCTCGATCATCCTGATCAGTTCCGCGGCCGGGATGAAGATGCAGCCGTTCATGGTGCACTACACCGCCAGCAAGCACGCCGTCACCGGGATGGCGCGCGCCTTCGCCGCCGAGCTGGGCAAGCATTCGATCCGGGTCAACAGCGTTCATCCCGGGCCGGTGAACACGCCGATGGGCACGGGCGACATGGTCGCGGCGGTGGGCAAGGCCATGGAGACCAACCCGCAGCTGTCCAGCGTGCTCACGCCGTTCCTGCCCGACTGGGTCGCCGAGCCGGAGGAGATCGCCGACACGGTCTGCTGGCTGGCCAGCGACGAGTCCCGCAAGATCACCGCCGCGCGGATCCCGGTCGATCAGGGCTCCACGCAGTACTGACCGGCGTGGGAATAGATTCCCGCGAGCGGCGATTGCAGGCCACATGAAAGCCTTCACCGAGAGCGAACGTCAGGAGTTTCTGGCCGGCAAGCACGTCGCCGTGTTGTCCGTCGCGGCCGACGGCCGGCCCCCGGCCAGCGTCCCGATCTGGTACGACTACACGCCGGGTGGGGACATCCGGATCATGACCGGGGCGTCGAGTCGCAAGACGCGGCTCATCGAGCGGGCCGGGGCGGTGACGCTGGTCGTCCAGCGCGAAGAGCCGCCGTATCAGTACGTGGTGGTCGAGGGCTCGATCGTCGAGACCACCGATCCGGCTCCCCACGACGTGCAGGAGGCGATCGCCATCCGCTTCCTCGGCGAGGAGGGCGGGCGGGCGTTCATCCGCAGCATGGAGGGGGTGGAAGAGGTGATGTACACCATCCGCCCCGACCGCTGGCTGAGCGCGGACTTCACCGGCGACCTGTAGAGGTCTCAGCCGATCAGGTCCAGCGTTCCGAGCTCACGGATCGCTTGGCAGCCGCGGGTGAGCATGGTCAGCACCATGTCGTCACCACGGTCGGTCGCGGCGGCGAACGCGAACCCCAGCGCCGAGATCAGGGGTGCCTGCAACACCCCGAGACGGTAATCGCGCCAACACGTTTCGCGGTCGTAGCCGGCGACCCCCGACGTCGTCAAGGCGCGATGATAGTCGGTGACCAGACCCCACTCGATGCTCGCGCGCAGCGCCGAATCGAGGCTGGTGGCGGTGAAGTAGGCGAGATCCCTGGCCGGCAGACCCACCCCGAGCGTCTGCCAGTCGACCACGCTGACCCGGGTTCGGTCCGGATCGAACAGCAGGTTGTCCAGGCGGTAGTCACCGTGCAGCAGCGCGAACCGGTCATACTCGGTCATCAGCCACGGGGTGACCAATCCCATTGCCGCGCTGAAGGTATCGCGATCCTCGGCGCTCATCCGATCGCCCAGTTTGTCGAGGGTGATGTCGGCGCTCATCTTCGCCACCTCGCCCATGCCGGCGGCGCCCGCCTCGTCGGGCCGGCCGAACGCGATGCCCGGGAAGTCGAGCCAGAACGGATCGCACCAACTGGGCGCGTGCAAGCCGGCCAGCGCGGTGACCGCCAGCCGCGCTTCGCGCTGCCCGCAACCGGCGAGCTGGTCGCCCTGCACGGCGGGCGCTTGATCGGCGAGGAGCAAGGCGAAATCCATTGCGTCCTCGGAGATCTCCGAATAGTAGCACCGCGGCGTCGGCACCCGCACCCGGCCGGCCACGGACGAGTAGAACGCGCACTCGCTGCGATATCCGATGACCACCCGATCGCGGACGGTGTCGTCCTGGGCGGGCAATTTGATGACGAAGGTCTGGGGCAGGTCACCGGGGCTCCCGGCGTAGCGGGCGGTCACCCGGTAGGTCGCGCCCGTCTGCCCGGTGCCGATCGCGACCACGTCGACGTCGGCAACCTCGACGGGTGCGCCGCCCCCACTGAGCGCGTTCGACAACCACTCCGGTGTCACGTCGCCCGGATACCGCGGAATCGACACCACAGCACTCATGAACAGCACGCCTCCTGTCACCGGGCCGCCTTGCCCGACTGACAAACTGTAAGGCATACCGCAAGAGCCGCGGTCAAGACCTAGCCGGAGCCGACCCGCCAGTCGGCGGCCTCGTGCTGCTGCCGCCAGAACTCGTCGAAACGCCCACCCGCCGCGAGCAATTCGTCGACCGTTCCGTCCTCGACAACGCGACCGCCATCGAGGAACAGGACGCGGTCGGCATGGCTGATGCTGGCCAACCGGTGCGCGACGATCACCTGGGTGCGCGACCGCGGGTCGAGCGTGAGCGCGTCGACCACCGCCGCCTCGTTTTCGGTGTCCAGGGCGCTGGTGGCCTCGTCGACCAACAGCGTGGGCGCCGGTTTGAGCAGCGCCCGGGCGATGCTGACCCGCTGGCGTTCGCCACCGGACAACGCGGAACCCGCTTCGCCGACGATCGTGTCGGCGCCCTCGGGCAGCCGGCCGATGAGTTCGTCGACGCGGGCCAGCGCCACGGCCCGCTTGAACTGCTCTGCGTCGGCGCCGGGATGCCCGGCGAACACGTTGTCCCGGATCGACCCGTGGAACAGGTAGGGGTGCTGGAACACCACGCTGCTGGCCGCCCGCCGCGATTCGGCGTCCAGCGTCGCCGCGTCGACACCGTCGATCAGGACCCGGCCGCGGGTCGGCTCGTGCAGCCCGGCGATCAGCGCCAGGATGGTGCTCTTGCCCGATCCGGACGGTCCGACGATCGCCGTCGTGCTGCCCGCCGCCAAGCTGAAGCTCACCCCGTCCAGCACCGGGGCGGTCGCGCCGTCGTAGCCGAACGTGACGTCGTCGAATTCGATCCTTGGCGCCGTCGCGGCGGGCAGCCTGGCGGACCCGGCGTTCAGCACCGGCGCCGTGAGGACCGAGCGGATGCGGCCGAGCGTGGCGCGGGTGCTTTCCAGGGCCGGCGCCAGTTCGCTGATCGTGGTGAACGGCTCCAGGTAGCGCACGATGACGACGATCAACGCGATGGCCTCGGGCACGGTGACCGTCTTGTTGATGGTCAGCGCCGCGGTCGCCCCCGCCAGCAGGATGAGCGAGAGCTGGCTGGCCAGGCTGAACAACAGCTGGCCGGGAATCTGCATGGCCAGTAACCGCATGGTCGCCCCGCGCTGCGCGGCCAGCGCGTCGCCGACCAGGCTGCGCGCCGGCTCGACCCGCCGGGCGGCCCGCAACGCCTGCTGGGTGCGCGCGAATTCGATGATCCGTTCGGTGAGCGCGCTGTTGGCTTCGTCGGCGGCGGCGTCGGCGCGCCGCGCCAGTCGCGACGACGCCCACAACGCACCCAGCAGCAGCGGCACCCCGCCCAGCGCGGCCACGCCGAGCTGCCACGAGATCGGGAGCAACGCCAGCCCGATGGCGGCGGGCAGCAGGATGGCGGAGGTCAGCGGCGTCAGCAGGTTGACGACGAGGCCGACCAGTTCGGGACCGGTCGCGGCGATCGCCTGCCGTGCCGTCGCGGTGTGCTCGGCGGTGAACCAGTCCAGCCGCACCGAAGGCAACCGGTCCGCCACGTCGTGCTGGCTGTGATCGAGCACGGCGAACCCCAGTTCGAAGCCGATGCGTGCCGTCGCGGTGTCGATCACCCATCCGAGCACGGTGGCGGCGGTGAGCCAGCCCAGCCACCCCAGCGCGCGGTGCGGGGCGTCGCCGAACAGCGCGCCCACCAATGGCACCAGCAGCACCGCGGCCGCCGCGCGGACCACCACGGAGAGCAGCGCGAGCACGGTGTAGGCGCTGACCCTGGCGCGGCGATCCGCCGGGACCAGGTGTAACCACGTGCGGATCATCGCGCCCCCTCCCGAGCCGGGCTGGCCGCGACCGGGTCTCGTCGGCCGCCCTCCCAGAGCCGTCGGTAGCGGCCGTCGGCGGCCAGCAACTCCTCGTGCGTGCCGCGTTCGGAGATCCGCCCGTGGTCGAGCACGACGATCTGGTCGGCGCCGGTGACGGTGTGCAATCGGTGGGCGATCACCAGCACGGTGCGATCCCGCGTCAGCCGGTTGAGCGCCTGCTGCACAAGGTATTCCGATTCCGGGTCGGCGAACGCGGTGGCCTCGTCGAGAATGAGCACCGGCGTGTCCGCCAGGATCGCGCGGGCGATCGTAAGCCGTTGCCGCTCCCCGCCGGAAAGGCCGCTGCCCGCGCCCAGCACGGTGTCGTAGCCGTCCGGCAGTCGCATGATGCGGTCGTGGATTCGCGCTTGGCGCGCCGCCTCCTGAATCTGGGTCGCGCTGGCATCGGGGACGGCCAGCGCGATGTTGTCGGCGACGGTGCCGTGCACCAGTTGCGTCTCCTGCAGGACGAACCCGACGTTCGCGTAGAGCTCATCGGCAGTCATCGACCGGATGTCGCGGCCCCCAACGCGTATCGAGCCCCGCTCGACGTCGTGGAACCGGGCCAACAGGGCGGCCAGCGTCGACTTCCCGGAGCCCGACGGGCCGACGAGGGCGGTGACGGTGCCGGGCCGCAGCGCCAACGACACGTTCTGGATCACCGGGACGCCCGGGCGGTAGCCGAAGCTGACGTCGTCGAATTCCACGGTCGCCGACGGATCGCCGGACTGGTCGTGCCCACAGACGTCGAGCTCGGGCTCGTCGAGGGCGTTCTGCAGGCGGCGGGCGGCCAGCATGCCGGCGCTGATGCCACCCACCCCGTATGCGATTCCCAGCAGCCGGGCGCCGAATGTGGTGCCCAGCAACAGGAATGGCAGCAAATTGACCGGATCCATTCGGCCGCTCACGGTCAGCAGGGTGCCGGTGAGCACGATCAGCCACAGGAAGGTCGAGGGCCGGGTGACCAAATCCATCAGCGTCTTCTTGCCCGCCAGCGGCCGCTGCCAGGAGACGAGGAATTCGATGTAGGAGTCCAGTTGGCGCCGGAAGCTGGATGCGGCCGCCCCGCCGAAGACGCGGATCACCGGTTGGCCCTCCAGGTAGGCGCCGGCGTCGCCGTTCATCTTCTCCGCCCAGCGCTGTGATTGCGGGATGCGCGGGCCGGACTGGATGGTGAGCGAAGACGTCAGCACCAGGTACACCAGGACGGGCAGGAACAGCACGAGCGCCACCCGCCAGTCGACGGCGAACAGGTAGGCCAGCACGGCCAGCGGCGCGACGATCGCCGCGACCGCGTCGGGGATCGCGTGGGTGACCAGATAGTGCAGCGACAGCGTGTCGTCGTGCAGCAGCTGCTTGATCGAGCCGGATCCGCGCGCGGTGAACCAACCCAGCGGCAGCCGAGACAGCTTGCGCAGCAAGCGGGAACGCAGGTCTGCGGCGAACCGGGCGTCGACGACGTGCAGCCACAGCGTGAGCGCCGCCCCGAGCACGGTGCCGGTTCCCAGCAGCGCGACGGCCGCGATCCCGACATCCCAGAGCCGTGGGGCCGGCGCCCCGGAAACCAGCAGTCGGGCCAGCTCGACCAGGAGCACGAACGGTGCCAGCTGCACCAGCGTGATGACGGCCTGCAGCACCCCGGACAGGATCAGCGCCGAGCGCAGCGGCGCGAGCAATCGGCCGGCACCCTGGGCTCGCCAGCTGCCGCGCGCCGCGGCGACGGGCGCCGGACCGTGCGGCTCTGGTGATGAAACTCGTTCGGGGGCAATCTCATTGGGTTCGGGCTCATCGCCGCGGCGGGTGCCCATCGCCCGTCCGGCGCTCCAATAGGCCTGGGCGTGTACCTCGGACTTGGGGAAGCCGAATTCGTCGCGCAGCCGCGTTCGCACGTGCTTGAGCACGGTGGCCTCGGGCGTCGCCCACGCGTACCAGTTGGACCAGTCCCGGCTATCGATCGCCGCGGCAAGGGATTTCTCGTCATGGCGGACCACCCAGTGCACGCGCAATCGGGGATGCTGGGCGATCGGTATCAGGACGTCGTGGTCGCCGTGTTGCTCGAGATACATCTCGATCGGCACTTCGTCGGGGACGACGCCGATGATGCCGTTCATCCCCGGGATCGACGCGGAGTCCCCGATCAGCAGGTAGCCGGCCGGTTGTTCGTGGGGCGCGTCGAAGCGCGACGAGCCCATCAGCGCCATGACGGCGATGGTGGCGCCGGGTTGCACGGTGCGTGCCCATTTCGACGCCGGGCCCGCGGGTTCGTGCAGCACGATGTCGACGGCGAAGCGGCCCTCGGGGACGTCGGCCTCGGAAATCGTGTAGGCGCGCTGGAATTCGGTGTTGGATCCGTCCGGGTCCGGGAACCAGAACCGCAGCCAGGCCGCGGGTTCGGCGTCCACGTCTTCGAACAAGGTCGGCGACGTCATCCGCACCCGCACGAAATGCGGTGCGATCTGGACGGTTTCGATCACGGTTGCGGTGTGGTCGCGGGCGCCGAAGCTTCGCAACATCACGCCGGAGAGTCCGCGCGCCATCACCGGTCCTTTCCCGCGGCGCTCAGCTCCGCGGCGACGTCAGCGAACGGGCCGGCGGGCGGCCCCTTCGCTGAATACGCTACCGCCCACAAACTAAGGGTTGCCTTACCAAAGGTCAAACCCGGGTTGCCGGAGCTGGCTCGGTAGCCTGGTGGCGTGAGCGGTGAATCGGTTCCGCCGGTGTTGCTCTACGACGGCGTCTGCGGCGTGTGCAATGCGGCGGTGCGCACGGTACTTCGGTTCGACCGCGCCGGCACCCTGCGCTTCGCGGCCCTGGACAGCGACTACGCCCGCGCGGTCTTCGCTCGGCACCCGGCCATGGAGGGCGTCGACTCCGTGGTGTTCGTCGATGAGCCGGGCCGGCCCGGCGAACGGGTAGCCGTCCGATCCGCCGCCGCGCTGCGCGTGGTGGATTACCTCGGCGGGCCGTGGCAGCTGTTCGGAATGGCCCGCATCATTCCGGCTCCGGTGCGCGACTGGCTCTACGACAAGTTCGCCGGCATCCGCTATCGCGTCTTCGGCAAGTACGACACTTGCCCGTTGCCGCCGCCGCAGGTTCGCGCCCGCTTCCTGGACACCTAGCCCTCCGCCCCGAGCGCCAAGTCGGCCTCGGACTCCTCGCGCTTCAGTTGGGCCAGCTTGCGGTCCTCGACCGCCGCTTCCCGATGCTTGACCGCCGACTCGCGGTGGGCGCCCACATGAGAAACACCGAGCTCGACGGTCCGGTCTTGCATCCGTGCGATCTGGTCGTGCTTGCGGGCCGACTCCTCCAAGCTGCGGGCCGCCGAGAGCCCCGCGTGTGCGGCGCGTTCGCGAGCCTGCGCGGCTCTGCGTTCGGCGCGCTCCACGTCTTTTGAACTGAAGGCTTTCTCGCCCGGCTGGTCTCTGGTGTCCATGGCGCCTCCTTGGGTCCCGTGCAGGTGCAGGTACCCCGCACGGAGGGTTTAACGCCTGGCGAAGGAGAACTGGTGGTGCGGGCGGAGGGACTCGAACCCTCAAGCTCTCACGAGCACCGGCACCTAAAGCCGGCATGTTTGCCAATTTCATCACGCCCGCAGCGTGCCGATCGTACCGCTGCGTTCGCGGCCCTACCCGCCGACAGCGCGCCTCGACGAATTCGTCGGCCCCAAGTCGTGAGCGGTAGGTTCATGGGGTGTCCACCACCCGTCGTCGCAGGCCCGCGCTGATCGCCTTGGTGATCGTCGCGGCGTGCGGATGCCTGGCGCTGGGCTGGTGGCAGTGGACCAGGTTCCAGTCGGTCTCGGGCACGTTCCAGAACCTCGGCTACGCGTTGCAATGGCCGCTGTTCGCCTGGTTCTGCGTGTACGCCTACCGCAAATACGTCCGCTACGAAGAGATGCCACCCGAGCCCCGCCGGGAAGCCCAAACCGAGCTACCCGCCGGCTTGCTCCCCGAGCGCCCCAAGCCGACGCCCCAGCCGCCCGACGATCCGGCGCTCGCGGAGTACAACGCCTACCTTGCCGAGTTGGCCAAACACGACACCGAAAAACAGAACAGGACCACCGCATGACCACACCCGAGCCGCCCGGAGCGCCGGCGTCCGCCTTCCCCATCGAGAAGATTCGCACCGCACTGCTCGCCTACCGGATCATGGCGTGGACGACCGGCCTCTGGTTGATCGCGCTGTGCTACGAGATCGTCTCGCACCTCGTCATGCACCACGAGATCCGCTGGATCGAGGTGGTCCACGGCTGGGTCTACTTCATCTACGTGTTGGCCGCGTTCAATCTGGCGGTCAAGGTGCGGTGGCCGATTGCCAAGACGATCGGTGTGCTGCTCGCGGGGACCATCCCGGTGCTGGGCATCATCGTCGAGCAGGTCCAGACCAGGGACGTCAAGACCCGCTTCGGCCTTTAAGGCGCGCTAGACCAACTCGCGCAGCGCCGGCACCAACAGCGCGAGGGCGCGCCCGCGATGGGAGACCGCGTCCTTCTCTTCGGGGCTGAGTTCCGCGGCGGTGCGCCCGGACCCGTTCGGAACGAAGACCGGGTCATAACCGAAGCCGCCGTCGCCGCGCGGTGCCCGCGCGATGCTGCCGGGCCACTCGCCGCGGACGACGACCTCGCCGGTCGGCCCGGCCAGGGCGCAGGCGGACACGAACGCGGCGCCGCGCCGTTCGTCGGGCACGTCGCGCAACTGCGCGAGCAGCAGCGCGGTGTTGGCGGCGTCGTCGCCGTGGTTGCCCGACCAGCGCGCCGACAGCACCCCGGGCATCCCGTTCAACGCGGCCACCTGAAGGCCGGAGTCGTCGGCCACCGCGGCAAGCCCGGTCGCGGCGAACGCGTCCCGCGCCTTGGCCAGCGCGTTGTCCTCGAAGGTGGCGCCCATTTCGGGCGCCTCATCGAAGGGGGGCACGTCCCGCAAGGACAGCAACGTCAGCCCCGTCAGGCCGGCGGCGTCGAGCACCCGGCGCAATTCGGCCAGCTTCTTGGGGTTGCGGCTGGCGACCAATACGCGCGTCAGCTGCCGAACGCCTTCGGCGGCGGCGCCCCCTCGGGCAGCTCGCCCGGATACGGCTGGGCCAGCGCCTCACGCTGGGCGGCGAACAACTTGTCGCAGGCGGCCAGCGCCACGTCGAGCAGCTTGTCCAGCGTCGACCGCGGGAAGGTCGCCCCCTCACCGGTGCCCTGAACCTCGACGAGGGTCCCGGTGTCGGTGGCGACGACGTTCATGTCGACCTCGGCGCGTGCGTCTTCCTCGTAGGGCAGGTCCACCCGGATCCTGCCGTCGACCACCCCGACGCTGACCGCCGCGATGGCGCACGACAGCGGCCGCGGGTCGGACAGCTTGCCCGCCGCGGCCAGGTAGGTCACGGCGTCGGACAGCGCCACGAAGGCGCCGGTGATGGCGGCGGTGCGGGTGCCGCCGTCGGCCTGCAACACGTCGCAGTCGACGGCGATCGTGTTCTCCCCCAACGCCCTAAGGTCGATGCAGGCCCGCAGCGACCGGCCGATCAGCCGGCTGATCTCCTGGGTGCGGCCGGACAACCGCCCCTTCACGGATTCGCGGTCGGAGCGCGTGTGGGTGGCCGATGGCAGCATCGCGTACTCCGCGGTCAGCCAACCCAGACCGGATCCCTTGCGCCAGCGCGGCACCCCCTCGGTGACGCTGGCGGTGCACATGACCTTGGTGTGGCCGAATTCGATCAGCACCGATCCCGCCGGATGGTCGGTGAAACCGCGGGTGATGACTACCGGGCGAAGCTCGTCGTCAAGGCGGCCGTCTTCTCGTCTGGTCACGACGCAACCCTAACGCGGGACGGTCAGACCCTTTCAGAGCGGCGGATATCGAACGTTTCGCCGCACACCACCGCATGCACGGGTCCGTCGAACTCCGCCTTGGCCTCGGTGATCACGTCCTCGCGCGAGGTCCACGGCGGGATGTGCGTCAGCAGCAGCTCGCGGACGCCGGCCTCGGTCGCGATCCTGCCGGCCTCGGTACCCGACAGGTGCAGGGCGGGCGGGCGGTCCGGCGAGTGGGTCCAGGAGGCTTCGCAGAGGAAGACGTCGGCGTCGCGGGCCAGCTCGACGAGCTGGTCGCAGACGCCGGTGTCGCCGCTGTAGACGAACGAGGCGCCGGTGGCATCGGTGATCCGCATGCCGTAGGACTCCGTCGGGTGGGCCACCACCCGCGGCGTCACGGTGAGCGACCCGAACGTGACCGGCTCGCCGTCGACCCAGTGCCGAACGTCGAAAATGTCTGAGCAGTCGTCGATTTCGCCGCCGTAGGGTGACGACGCCGCGCCCAGGCGGGACCAGGTGTCGCCGGGCCCGTACAACAACGCCTTGCCGTCCGGTCGCGACGGGTGGTACCGGCGCCACACGAACAAACCGGGAAGATCCAGACAGTGGTCGGCGTGCAGATGGGACAACAGCACGTGCACGGAGGCGGGATCGGCATAGCGCTGGAGCGCGCCAAGCACACCGCCGCCGAAGTCGATGACCATCGGCGGGGTGTCCGGTGCCCGGAGCAGATATCCCGACGCGGGCGAATCCGGCCCCACCACGCTGCCCGAGCAGCCGAGCACGGTTATTCGCACGGACACTACTGTGCCATGCCCGATGGGACCGTGACGAAAACATCGCCGCATTCATGTGATGAGAATCTCGCCATCGGAGCTAGTCGATCCGCACGTGGTGAACGGGTTGCACGCCGGTGACCGCGGGACCCAGAAATCGGGCCGCCAATCGGGTGAATGCCTCGGGGTCGCCGGTGGCCTCGAAGACCCGGGTCGCGGGCGGCGCATCATGCGGTCGGAGCAGGTCGCGCTCGGTGAGCACCCGCAGCACCTCCTTGGCGGTTTCCTCGGCGCTCGACACGAGGGTCACGTGCTCCCCCATCGCCAGCTGGATCAGCCCCGACAGCAGCGGGTAGTGCGTGCACCCGAGCACCAGCGTGTCGACCTGGGCGCGCTGCAGCGGTTCGAGGTATCCCTCGGCCAGCCCGAGCACCTGACGGCCGCTCGTCACGCCCCGCTCGACGAAGTCGACGAAGCGCGGGCAGGCCACGGCGGTGATCTCGGTGTCGCGGGCCGCCGCGAACGCGTCCTGATACGCGTGCGAGTTGATGGTCGCCTGCGTGCCGATGACCCCGATCCGGCCGTTACGCGTCGTTGCGACCGCGCGGCGCACAGCCGGCAGGATCACCTCGACGACGGGTACGTCGTAACGCTCGCGGGCGTCACGCAGGCAGGCGGCCGACGCCGTATTGCACGCGATCACCAACGTCTTGACGCCGCGCCCGACCAGGTCGTCGCCGATGGCCAACGCGTGCGCGCGCACCTCCGGAATGGTGAGCGGACCGTACGGCCCGTTGCCGGTGTCACCGACGTAGACGATGTCCTCGTCGGGGAGTTGGTCGATGATCGCCCGCGCGACCGTCAGTCCCCCGACGCCGGAGTCGAAGATCCCGACGGGCGCCAACGGCGAGCTCATGCGGAGGGTCGCGGCGTGGCGGCGCCGCCCTTTCTGTTGGCACGCGCCTTGCGTTCCGGCGCGGACAACCAGTACGCGGCGATGACGCCGGCGATCGCGCCGCACAGGTGCCCCTGCCACGACACGCCCCCGCACCTGCCCAGCACCGGCATGGCGCCCAGCAGCACTCCGCCGTAGGCGAACAGCACCACCAGCCCGATCACGATGTCGGTGAATCGCCGGACGAAGATCCCGAACACCAGCAAAAAGGCCAGCCAGCCGAAGATCAGGCCGGAGGCGCCGATGTGATCTGTGGGCCCGCAGGAGCTGCCCACGTCGCCGATCAGCCACGTGCCGAAGCCGCCCAGGATCCACACGATCGCGGTGGCCCAGACGAACCGGCTCAGCCCGGCCAGCGTCATCAGAAAACCCAGCACCAGCAGCGGGATCGTATTGGCGATCAGGTGCTGCCAATTGGCGTGCAACACCGGGGCGAAGACGATCCCCCACAGCCCGTCGGCCTCGAGCGGCCTGATGCCGTTCGCGTCCAGCGAATGCCGGGTCAGCTGGTCGATCAGCTCGATGAGGTAGAGCAGCGCGACGAAGGTGAGGATCGTGGCCCCGCCGACCATCCACGCGGGCCGCTTCGCCCGCGCCCCGGATGCACCCGATCGTCCCGTCGGGGTGGTCTTAGCCATAGCTGCAGGTTACCGGCGCGGCCGGCGGCGAACTCATCATCGGGCAAACGCCCCGGGCAGCACGTCGCGGTAGGTGGGTATCCCCGCCACCGATTCCGCGGCGAACACGCCGACCAGCACCGCACGCGCCAGGCAGTCGGCCGCGGCGGCGCCCACCTCCGCGGCCAGCCGCATCTCCGGCGAGAACGAGGCGGGCGCGTCGGGTGGGGGCGGGACCTCCACCGCCCCGGTCGCCAGCGCGAACACCGTGTCGCCGTCGTACGGGGTGTGCGCCGGGCGGACGGCGCGGGCCAGGCCGTCCTGGGCGGCGACGGCGACGCGCCGGCATGCGGCCGCGCTGAGTGCCGCGTCGGTGGCCACCACGGCAATCACGGTGTTGAGCGGGTTCTGCAGCGGGCCCGCCGCGGTGGGCAACTGCGCGAAGGCGTCGACCTGCTCCGCCGGCGGCTGTCGCAGCCCGAACTCGTGCACCAGGTCCGCCATCCACGGCAGGCCGGTGGCCCGGTCGGCGACGTCCCCGGCGGAGTTCACCACGACCACCGCGCCCACGGTCACCCCGCACGGCAACGCCGTCGAGGCGGTCCCGACGCCGCCCTTGAACACCCCGGCCCGCGCCCCCACGCCCGCGCCGACGCTCCCGACGTCCGGCGCGCCCGCCGCTTCGGCGGCTTCGCAGGCCCGGTACCCGAACTCCGCCGACGGGCGACGGTCCCAGCCGCCGACGGGCAGGTCGAAGATCACCGCGCCGGGCACGATGGGCACCACCCCGCCGGTCATCGCCACGCCACGTTCGCGTTCCTCCAGCCAGCGCATCACCCCGTCGGCGGCCGCCAGGCCGTAGGCGCTGCCGCCGGCGAGCAGCACCGCGTCGACGTACCGGACGGTGTTGGCGGGGTCGAGCAGGTCGGTCTCGCGGGTGCCGGGGGCGCCGCCGCGGCAATCGACGGCGCCGACGGTCCCGGGCGGGGTCAGCACGACGGTGACGCCACAGGCCCACCCGGCGCCCATGGTCGCGTCGGGGTCGAGTCGGTGATGGTGACCGACGCGGATGCCGCCGACGTCGGTGATGGCGTTCATCCGGCCGGCCTGCCCATCAGCACCAGGACCAGGTACTCCTGCAACACGGTCAGCCATTGATAGACGTCGAAGTGCACCGCCAGCGGGTGGTCGGCGGGCAGGCGCTCCGGTCCCTGCGGGCCGACCTCGAGCATCACGCCCAGCGTCAGGCGGATGTCGTTGACGGCCGCGATCCACGCGTTGGCGTCGTCCTCGGTCAGCTCGAAGCGGCCGCCGTCGTTCGGAACGGATTCCAACAAGCGTTGTGCGGCAACGCGTTTGGCCTCGATGATTTCGGGCTCGTGCAAGCTGCGCAGCGCGGCGTTGAGGCTGTTCGCCGCCTCGGGGTCCGACGCGTTGCGGTGGTCGGGATGGAAGAAATCGGGCAGCAGCCGGCGCAGGGTCGGGTCCTTCGGCGGATCACTGTTTCCGGTCCGGATGCCGGTGATCTCCTCGAGTTCGTCTGCGGGCGAGGATGATTCACGCTCATCGAGCAACCCGACCATTGCGGTGGCCAGGTTCTTCAGCAGGGCGGCTTCGTGAGACGCCAGGGCGGACCGGAAACGGGGACCGTCCGCGGTCTCGACGCGCTTCCATTTGCGCACAGGTGATCGCCGAAGCCCTCGAAGATCACCGGTCCTGCTGCAGGGTCGCCCACAATCCGGCAGCATGCAGCTTGGACACGTCGACTTCCATGGACTCCCGGCTGCCGGCCGACACCACCGCCTTGCCTTCGTTGTGCACCTGCAGCATCAGCTTGGTGGCGTGCGGCTCGCTGTAGCCGAACAGCTTTTGGAACACGTACGTCACATAGGTCATCAGGTTGACCGGGTCATCCCAGACGATGGTGACCCACGGACTCGCGGTTACCTCTACCGGCGCGGACTCACGTTGTCCTGTAGTGCCCGGCTTAGTGGGCGCTGACATAACAACCATGGTCTACACGATACCGAGCGACAGGTGAGGTTTCCGAGCCCCCGACGGCAGCCGATACCGTTATGGAATGAACGACGCGGTCGTAACTGGGCTGCTTACCGACAAGTACGAGTTGACGATGTTGGCGGCCGCGCTGCAAGACGGCACCGCCGACCGCCCGACGACCTTCGAACTGTTCGCCCGCCGACTGCCCGAGGGCCGTCGTTACGGCGTGGTCTGCGGGACCGGCCGGTTGCTCGCGGCGTTGCCGCAGTTCGGGTTCGACGACGAGGCGTGCGACGTGCTGGCGCAGTTCCTCGATCCAGATACGTTGCGCTACTTGGGTGATTTCCGGTTCGGCGGTGACATCGACGGCTACGCCGAAGGCGAGCTGTACTTCCCCGGCTCCCCCGTCCTGTCGGTGACCGGCACTTTCGCCGAATGCGTCGTGCTGGAGACGCTGGCGTTGTCGATCTTCAATCACGACACGGCGGTGGCCTCGGCGGCGGCGCGGATGGTCAGTGCGGCCAGGGACCGACCGTTGATCGAGATGGGATCGCGCCGGACCCACGAATACGCCGCGGTCGCCGCGGCGCGTGCCGCCTATATCGCCGGCTTCGCCGCCTCCTCCAACCTCGAGGCCCAGCGCCGATACGGCATACCCGCGCAGGGCACCTCGGCGCACGCGTTCACCATGCTGCACGCGAGCGACCAAACCGCCGAAGAGACCGAACTGGCCGCGTTCCGGGCCCAGGTCGAGGCGCTGGGCGTCGACACCACGTTGCTGGTCGACACCTACGACGTGACGACCGGTGTGGCCAACGCCGTCGCCGCCGCCGGGACGTCCCTCGGTGCGGTGCGGATCGACTCCGGTGAGCTGGGCGTGCTGGCGCGCCAGGTCCGCGACCAGCTCGACCGGTTGGGCGCCACCGGCACCCGCATCGTGGTCTCCGGTGACCTCGACGAGTTCTCCATCGCGGCGCTGGGCGCCGAACCGGTGGACAGTTACGGCGTCGGCACGTCGCTCGTGACGGGTTCGGGCGCGCCGACCGCGAACATGGTTTACAAACTGGTCGAAGTGGACGGGATACCGGTGCAAAAGCGCAGCAGCCGCAAGGAATCCCGCGGCGGCCGCAAGGAGGCGCTGCGCCTGACGCGGCCGTCGGGCACCGTCACCGAGGAGGTGGTGTACCCGGCGGGCCGCCGGCCCACCGCGAGCGAACCGGCCCGGGTGCTGACCGTCCCGCTGGTCCGCGGGGGCGACGTCGTCGCCAAACCGAATGTGGCCGAGGCGCGCGAGCTGGTAGCTTCCGGACTGCGCAGCCTGCCGTGGGAGGGCCTGAACCTGTCGCACGGCGAGCCCGCGATCCCGACGACGCAGATTCCCGCCGGTCACCGGTAGCACCAGAGAGGGTAGCCACGTCCGAAGTGTCCGTGCCCGAGTTGCTGGCCGCCGCCGTGGCCGGGCTGGGCGGCAGTGAGCGCGGCGGTCAACTCGAGATGGCCAACGCCGTCGCGCGCGCGTTCGCGACCGGTGAGCACCTGGTCGTGCAGGCCGGCACCGGCACGGGAAAGTCGCTGGCGTACCTGGTGCCCGCGATCGTTCGCGCCATCGACGACGACTCGCCGGTCGTCGTGTCGACGGCCACCATCGCGCTGCAGCGCCAGCTCGTCGATCGCGACCTGCCCAGGCTGATCGACTCGATCGCCGGCGCGCTGCCGCGCCGCCCGCAGTTCGCACTGCTCAAGGGCCGGCGAAACTATCTGTGCCTGAACAAGATTCACAACGGTGGCGCCGAGGCCGAGGAAGACGCCGGCGAGCGGCCGCAGGAGGAACTCTTCGATCCGATGGCGGCCACCGCGCTGGGCCGCGACGTCCAACGGCTCACCGCCTGGGCGTCGACGACCGAGTCCGGCGACCGCGACGACCTGAAACCCGGTGTGCCGGATCGATCCTGGTCGCAGGTCAGCGTTTCGGCGCGGGAATGCCTGGGCGTGGCCCGCTGCCCGTTCGGCACCGAGTGCTTCTCCGAACGGGCGCGCGGCCGGGCCGGCGCGGCCGACATCGTGGTGACCAACCACGCGCTGCTTGCTATCGACGCCGTCTCCGAATCGGCCGTGCTGCCCGAACACGCGCTGCTGGTGGTGGACGAGGCCCACGAGTTGGTCGACCGGGTCACGTCGGTGGCCACCGCGGAATTGACGCCGGCCGCCCTGGGCGTAGCGGCGCGCCGGATCGCCCGGTTGGTCAATCCCGAACTGTCCCAACGCTTGGAGGCCGCGACGGCCAACTTCGCCGCGGCCATCCATGACGCCACCCCGGGCCGCATCGACCGCCTCGACGACGAGCTGGCGACCTACCTGACCGCGCTGCGCGACGCCGCCGGCGCGGCGCGCTCGGCGATCGACACCACCAGCGACGCGAAAGCGGCCGCGGCACGCGCCGAGGCGATCGCGGCGCTCGCCGAGATATCGGATACCGCGTCGCGGGTCCTCACCTCGTTCGCCCCGGCGATCCCCGATCGCACCGATGTGGTCTGGCTGGATCACGAGGACAACCGGGGCGCGATGCGCCCGGTGCTGCGGGTGGCGCCGCTGTCGGTCGCGGGCCTGCTGCGCGAGCGGGTGTTCTCCCGATCCACCGCGGTGTTGACGTCGGCGACCCTGGCCATCGGCGGAACCTTCGACGCGATGGCCGCGGCGTGGGGCCTGACCGCTCCCGACGCCCCCGCTGCGCGCTGGCGCGGTGTCGACGTCGGTTCGCCGTTCCACCACGCCAAGGCCGGCATCCTGTACGTCGCCGCCCACCTGCCGCCGCCGGGGCGGGACGGCACCGGCTCGGCCGAGCAGCTGGCCGAGATCGCCGAGCTCATCACCGCGGCGGGCGGGCGGACCCTGGGCCTGTTCTCGTCGATGCGCGCCGCGCGGGCCGCCGCCGAGGCCATGCGCCAGCGATTGTCGACGCCGGTGCTGTGTCAGGGTGACGACAGCACCTCCGCGCTGGTCGAGCAGTTCAGCGCCGACCCTCAGACCTCGCTGTTCGGCACGCTGTCGCTGTGGCAGGGTGTCGACGTTCCCGGGCCGTCGCTGTCCCTGGTACTCATCGATCGCATCCCGTTTCCGCGGCCGGACGACCCGCTGCTGGGCGCCCGGCAGCGCGCGGTCGCCGCGCGCGGCGGCAACGGTTTCATGGCCGTCGCCGCCAGCCACGCCGCCTTGTTGTTGGCCCAGGGCGCGGGCCGGCTGTTGCGGCGCGTCACCGACCGCGGAGTGGTCGCGGTGCTGGACTCGCGGATGGTCACCGCCGGCTACGGCGCCTACCTGTGCGCCTCGCTGCCGCCGTTCTGGCAGACCACCGACCCCGCGCAGGTCCGCGCGGCGCTGGAGCGACTGCGCGCCGCGCCGGAGGGGCCGCCGACGGTCAGCGGGCCAGGGTGACCAGACCCAACTCGGCGCTGGAGGCCAGCATCGGGTGACGGGGCAGCACGCGCACCGTGTACCCGACCGCACCCGCCAGCGGTAACGACAGCGTCGTCGAGAACACCTGGTTGCCCCCTTCGGCGGTGCCGGTGTACGACATCTCGACGGTGACCGGGTCCAGCAGCGCATCGCTGGAGTCCACCCGGCCCACCAGGCCCTGGACCGTGACCTCGTCGGGCGCCAGCCCGTCCAGCGCGACGGTGGCCGTCAGGGTCAACTTGGAGCCGAGCACGGGGGTGTCCGGCAATCCGGTGCTGTCGACGTCGGTGATGGTGATCTTGGGCCAGGCCTCCTCCGCGCGCCGACGGTAGGCCGCCACCTCGCGCGCCGCGCCGAACTCGCCGCCGTCCTCGCCGTCCTCGGCTGGCCCCACGGTCCTGCGCAGCGACTGCGCCGCGGGCAGGTAGTACTGCTGCACGTAATCGAGCACCATCCGCGACGCCAGTACCTTCGGCCCGAGCGTCTGCAAGGTGTGCCGCACCATCTCGATCCAGCGCGGCGGCACCCCGTGTTCGTCTCGTTCGTAGAACTTGGGCGCCACGGACTGTTCCAGGAGGTCGTAGAGGGCGCTGGCCTCCAGGTCGTCGCGACGGGTTTCGTCCGTCACACCGTCGGCGGACGGTATCTCCCAACCGTTTTCGCCGTCGTACCACTCGTCCCACCAGCCGTCGCGAATGGACAGGTTCAACCCGCCGTTGAGCGCGCTCTTCATTCCGGACGTGCCGCAGGCCTCCAGCGGCCGCAGCGGGTTGTTCAACCAGACATCGCATCCCCAGTACAGAAGCCGCGCCATGGACATGTCGTAGTCCGGCAGAAACGCGATGCGGTGCCGCACCTCCGGCCGGTCGGCGAAGCGCACCACCTGCTGGATCAACGCCTTGCCGCCGTCGTCGGCCGGGTGCGACTTACCCGCGACGATCAGCTGGATCGGCCTCTGCTCGTCGACCAGCAGGCGTTCGAGCCGCTCCGGGTCACGCAGCATCAGCGTCAACCGCTTGTACGTGGGCACCCGCCGCGCGAAACCGATGGTGAGCACGTCGGGGTCGAACGCCTTTGCAATCCAACCCAATTCGGCGTCGGACGCGCCGCGTTCCAGCCACGATTTGCGCAGCCGCCGCCGCACGTCCTCGACCAACAGCGAGCGCAGTTGGGACCGGATCCACCAAAGATGGCCCGAATCAACCTGGTTCAGGCGCAGCCAGACACCCGGGTCGGCGAAGGAGTCCGAGCCCGCCAGCTCGTGCCCCAACTGCAACCATTGCGGAGCCGCCCAGGTGCGCGCGTGAACTCCGTTGGTGATCGACCCGATCGGCACCTCGTCGGCGTCGAAGCCCGACCACAGCTCGCTGAACATGGCCCGGCTTACCTCGCCGTGCAGCAGCGATACGCCGTTGGCCCGCTGCGCCAACCGCAGACCCATGTGCGCCATGTTGAATTTGGTCGGATCGTCCTCGGCGCCGAGCGCGAGAACGCGGGCGGTCGGCACGCCCGGCAACAACACGGGCGCGCTCTTGCCACCGGCCTTCTCGGTCTTCTTGCCGGCGTCCTCCTCGACATGCCCGTCGAAGTAGAGCCGCACCATGTCGATCGGAAACCGGTCGATGCCGGCGGGCACCGGGGTGTGGGTGGTGAAGACCGTGCTGGAGCGCACGACGGCCAGCGCGGTGTCGAAGTCCAGCCCCGCATCGGTCATCAGCTCGCGGATGCGTTCGGCTCCGAGGAACCCGGCGTGCCCCTCGTTCATGTGGAACACCTCGGGGGCGGGCAGGCCCTCGATGGCGGTGAACGCGCGGATCGCGCGCACCCCTCCGATGCCGGCCAGCAGCTCCTGACGCATCCGGTGCTCTTGGTCGCCGCCGTACAGCCGGTCGGTGATGCTGCGCAGCTCGTGCTCGTTCTCGGGGACGTCGGAATCGAGCAGCAGCAGCGGCACCCGGCCCACCTGCGCCACCCAGATCCGTGCGTGCAGCTGGGCGGCGTCGGGCAGCGTCAGTTCGACCAGGACGGGGTCGCCGGCGGCATCGGTGAGCAGCCGCAACGGCAGCCCCTGCGGGTCCAGCGACGGGTAGGTCTCGTTCTGCCAGCCGTCCGCGGTCAGCGACTGCCGGAAATACCCGGACCGGTAGTAGAGGCCGACCGCCACCAGCGGCGCGCCCAGGTCCGACGCCGCCTTCAGGTGGTCCCCGGCGAGGATGCCCAAACCGCCCGAGTAATTGGGCAGCACCTCGGCGACGCCGAACTCCATCGAGAAGTAGGCGATGGCCGCCGGCATCGCCCGACCTTCGGCCTGCTGCTGCTGATACCAGAGCGGACGGCTCAGGTAATCGTTCAGGTCGGCGGCCAGTTGGTCGAGCCGACCGAGGAACGCCTCGTCGAGCGCCAGCTCGTCGAGGCGGGCCGGATTGACCGCGCCCAGCAACGCGACCGGGTCGGCGCCGCACCGCTGCCACAACCCCGCGTCCACCGTCGCGAACAAGTCCTGGGTGGGCCTGTCCCATGACCATCGCAAGTTGGTCGACAGCTGGTCCAGCGCGGCCAGCCGCTCGGGAAGGTGAGCTCGGACGGTAAAGCGGCGGAGGGCTTTCACGCGTCCTTACCTTACTGAGGATTTCGCTCGGTGCACGGCGGCGGAGAGCGCTTTTCGAGCCAAGGGTGTGACCGGACACTAGGGTGGGTATCGGTTAGTTACTGGGGCCGCAACGGCGCTTCCCCGCAGAGGAAGTTCCCCACGACAGGAAGTTTCGCCAGACGAGAGGCATTCCGCGACGGAGCACACCGCGGTTTGGCCGCACACAATCGGAACCAGCCGACGACGATTCGGAAATGGAGTGTTGTGCCTGGTCGTGTCGAGATCGATAACGTCCAACCCGTCGTCTCCTGCGGCGCTTATCCCGCCAAGGCCGTGGTCGGCGAGACCGTACCGGTCAGCGCGGCGGTGTGGCGGGAAGGCCACGAGGCCGTAGCGGCGACCCTGGTGGTGCGCTACCTCGGGCCACGCTATCCGCAAGTGACCGAGACGCGCCGACTCAAGGCGGTGCAGGCTCCGGTCAAGCTCGCATCCGAGGTCGACGGCGGCGTGGACCAGCAACGGATCAAGCCGCTGCTCCTGCCGATGACACTGGGCCTCGAGCCCTACGTGTTCCACGGCCAATTCACGCCCGACCGGGTCGGCCTGTGGACGTTCAGAGTGGACGGTTGGGGTGACCCCATCGACTCCTGGCGGCACGGTCTGGTCGCCAAGCTCGAGGCCGGTCAGGGCGAGACCGAACTGTCCAACGACCTGCTGGTGGGGGCCGCGCTGTACGAGCGCGCCGCCACCGGAGTGCCGCGCGCGCGGCGCGACCCGCTGCTGGCGGCCGCCACGGCGCTGCGAAGCCCCGGGGACCCGACCACCCGCACCGCGCTGGCCCTGGCGCCGGAGATCGACGAGATCCTCGCCGAGTATCCGTTGCGCGATTTGGTCACCCGCGGCGATCAGTACGGGGTCTGGGTGGATCGGCCGCTGGCGCGCTTCGGTTCGTGGTACGAGATGTTTCCCCGCTCGACCGGTGGGTGGGACGCCAAAGGCAAACCCGTGCACGGCACGTTCGCCACGGCGGCCGCCCAGCTTCCCCGCATCGCGGCAATGGGATTCGACGTCGTGTACCTGCCGCCGATCCACCCGATCGGTAAGGTCCACCGCAAGGGCCGCAACAACTCTCCGACCGCCGCCCCTTCAGATGTGGGCTCCCCCTGGGCAATTGGTAGTGACGAGGGCGGCCACGACGCCATCCATCCGGAGCTTGGCACCATCGAGGACTTCGACGCCTTCGTGGCCGCGGCGGGCGAACTGGGCATGGAGGTGGCACTGGACCTGGCGTTGCAGTGCGCACCGGACCATCCGTGGGCCCGCGAGCATCGCGAGTGGTTCACCGAATTGCCCGACGGCACCATCGCCTACGCGGAAAACCCGCCCAAGAAATACCAGGACATCTACCCGCTCAACTTCGACAACGACCCGGCCGGCCTCTACGACGAGGTGCTGCGGGTCGTGCGGCACTGGATGGACCACGGGGTCAAGTTCTTTCGGGTGGACAACCCGCATACCAAGCCGCCGAACTTCTGGGCATGGCTGATCGCCCAGGCCAAGAGCATCGACCCCGACGTGCTTTTCCTGTCGGAGGCCTTCACCCCGCCGGCCCGGCAGTACGGGCTGGCCAAGCTCGGCTTCACCCAGTCCTACAGCTACTTCACCTGGCGCACGGCCAAGCAGGAACTCACCGAGTTCGGCGACGCCATCGCCGCCGCCGCGGATTTCCGGCGGCCGAACCTGTTCGTGAACACCCCCGACATCCTGCACGCCATCCTGCAGCACAACGGCCCGGGAATGTTCGCCATCCGCGCGGTGCTGGCGGCGACCATGGGTCCGGCTTGGGGCGTGTACTCGGGCTACGAGCTGTTCGAACACCGCGCGGTGCGGGAGGGCAGCGAGGAGTACCTGGACTCCGAGAAGTACGAGCTGCGGCCGCGCGATTTCGCGGGCGCTCTGGCCGAGGGGCGTTCGCTCGAGCCCTTCATCACGCTGCTCAACTCGATTCGGCGGCTGCACCCCGCGCTGCAGCAGCTGCGCACCATCCATTTCCACAGCGTGGACAACGATGCGCTGTTGGCCTACAGCAAGTTCGACCCGGCCACCGGCGACTGCGTGTTGGTGGTGGTGACGCTCAACGCGTACGGCGCCGAGGAAGCCACCCTGTTTTTAGACATGGCGGCATTGGGTATGGAGCCCTACGAGCGATTTTGGGTGCGCGACGAAATCACCGGCCAGGAATTCCAATGGGGGCAAGCAAACTACGTTCGCATCGACCCTGCGCGGGCCGTCGCGCATGTGATCAACATGCCGCTCATCCCACAGGAGTCGCGAATGAAGCTGCTCCGCAGGCCACCACACGGACCGGAGGGATTGTGACATGAGCCAAGCCGACCAACTCGCCAAGACGCACCTGGCCCCGGACCCGGCTGACCTGTCGCGCCTGCTGGCGGGCACGCATCACAACCCGCACGGCGTCCTGGGCGCCCACGAGTACACCGACCACACCGTCATCCGCGCGTTCCGCCCGCATGCCGCCGAGGTGGTCGCGCTCGTCGGCGAGGACAAATTCCCGCTGCAGCACATCGAATCCGGCGTGTTCGCAACGGCGTTGCCGTTCACCAACCTGATCGACTACCGGCTGCAGGTGAAATACGAGGGTTCCGACCCCTACGTCGTCGCCGACGCCTACCGCTTTCTGCCCACCCTGGGCGAGGTCGACCTCTTCCTGTTCAACGAGGGCCGCCATGAGCGACTCTGGGAAGTCCTTGGCGCGCACCCGCGCTCGTTCACCACGGCCGACGGGGTCGTCAACGGGGTGTCGTTCGCGGTGTGGGCGCCCAACGCCAAGGGCGTCAGCCTGATCGGTGAGTTCAACGGCTGGACGGGCAATGACGCCCCGATGCGCTCGCTGGGGTCCTCCGGGGTATGGGAGCTGTTCTGGCCCGATTTTCCCGCCGACGGCCTGTACAAGTTCCGCGTGCACGGCGCCGACGGCGTGGTGACCGATCGGGCCGACCCGATGGCCTTCGCCACCGAGGTGCCGCCGCACACCGCCTCACGGGTGACGCGCAGCAAGTACTCCTGGCAGGACGCCGACTGGATGGAACAGCGCGCCCAGCGCAACCCGGTCTTCGAGCCGATGAGCACCTACGAGGTTCACCTCGGTTCATGGCGCCCCGGGCTGAACTACCGGCAGCTGGCCGAGGAGCTGACCAATTACGTTGTGGAGCACGGGTTCACCCACGTCGAGCTGCTTCCCGTCGCCGAGCATCCCTTCGCCGGGTCATGGGGTTACCAGGTGACGTCGTACTTCGCGCCGACGTCGCGGTTCGGCACTCCCGACGAGTTCCGGGCGCTCGTCGACGCGCTGCACCGCGCCGGCATCGGCGTCATCGTGGACTGGGTGCCGGCGCACTTCCCCAAAGACGCCTGGGCGCTGGGCCGGTTCGACGGCACCCCCCTCTACGAGCACTCCGACCCCAAGCGTGGCGAGCAATTGGATTGGGGCACCTACGTGTTCGACTTCGGCCGCAACGAGGTGCGCAACTTCCTGGTGGCCAACGCGCTGTATTGGCTCGAGGAGTACCACGTCGACGGCCTGCGCGTGGACGCGGTGGCGTCCATGCTGTACCTGGACTACTCACGCCCGGAAGGCGGCTGGACCCCCAACATCTACGGCGGCCGGGAAAACCTGGAGGCCGTGCAGTTCCTGCAGGAGATGAACGCCACGGTGCACAAGTCGGCCCCAGGCATCGTCACCATCGCGGAGGAGTCGACGTCGTGGCCGGGCGTGACACGCCCGACAAACCTTGGCGGCCTGGGTTTTTCGATGAAGTGGAACATGGGCTGGATGCACGACACCCTCGACTACATCAGCCGCGACCCGATTTACCGCAACTACCACCACCACGAGATGACGTTCTCGATGCTCTACGCGTTCAGCGAGAACTATGTGCTGCCGATCAGCCACGACGAGGTGGTGCACGGCAAGGGCACGCTGTGGGGGCGGATGCCGGGCAATAACCACGTCAAGGCCGCCGGGCTGCGCAGCCTGCTCGCCTACCAGTGGGCGCATCCCGGTAAGCAATTGCTGTTCATGGGGCAGGAATTCGCCCAGCGCGCCGAATGGTCCGAGGAGCGCGGCCTGGACTGGTGGCAACTCGACGAGCAGGGCTTCTCCAACGGCGTCCTACGCATGGTGCGCGACATCAACGCCATCTACCGCAACCGCCCGGCACTGTGGAGCCAGGACACCATTCCCGACGGCTACTCCTGGATCGACGCGAACGATTCGGCCAACAACGTGCTGAGCTTCTTGCGGTATGGCAGCGACGGCTCGGTCATGGCTTGCGTGTTCAACTTCGCCGGCAGCGAGCACAGCGGTTACCGGCTCGGCCTGCCGTCCGCGGGCCGCTGGCGCGAGGTGCTCAACACCGACGCCACCGACTACAACGGCTCCGGCATCGGCAACATGGGCGGCGTCGACGCCACCGAGGACCCGTGGCACGGCCGGCCGGCGTCGGCGGTGCTGGTGTTGCCGCCCAACTCGGCCCTGTGGCTCGAACCGGAGTAGGCCCTCAGTAGAGCGCGTTGGCGAGGTTGCGCCGTCCGGCGACGACCTCGGGGTCGGCGGGATCGAAGAGCTCGAAAAGCTCGATCAACCGGGTGCGCACCCGCGTGCGTTCGTCGCCGGATGTGCTGCGCACCAACGCGATCAGGCGCTCGAACGCGGCGCTCACGTCCTGATTGAGGATTTGCACGTCCGCGGCCGCCAGGGCCGCGTCGATGTCGCCCGGGGACGCATCGGCCGCCGCGGGGGCGTCCGGTGCATGGGCGGTCGCGCGCATGAGGAAGTCGATCTGCCGGATCGCGCCCTTCGCTTCGACGCTGCCCGGGTTGGCGTCCAGAATCGCCTGGTAGGCGTCCCTGGCGCCCGCGAAGTTGCCCGCCTCGAGCTGTTCGCGCGCGGCGGCCAGCTCGGGGTCCACCACCTCGGCATCCGCGGAACCGGCTCGGCCCCTTAGCTTTCCGGCCGTCGCCGACAAGATCTGATCCAGCCAGCCCCGCAATTGGTCGGGCGGCTGCATGCCCTGGAAACTCGAGATGGGCTGCCCGGCGGCCAAGGCCACGACGGTCGGGACGGCGTCGACGCCGAATATCTGGGCGACCCTGGGCGCCACGTCGACGTTGACCGTGGCCAGGGACCACTCGCCGTTGTCCTGCGCCGCCATGCCGGACAGCGTGTCCAGCAGTTGGACACACGCGTCGCTGCGCGGCGACCACAGCAGGACCACGACGGGCACTTCCTCCGACCGCAGCAGGACGTCGCTCTCGAAGTTCGCCTCGGTGATGGCCGAGACGCCGGGGCCACCCTCGGCGGCCGGCGTTGCGGCGCCGCCGGTCCCGCCGGCCGGCGGTTGCTGCTGGGCCCGCTGCTTGAGACCGGACAAGTCGACGGCACCGGCCAGCGCGGGGCCGATTGAGGGTCGCGGACGCGTCACGCCGTCAAGTTTGTCATGCCCATCGCCGGCCCATCCACCGGGCGTTCGGCGGCCCGCAGGCGCCCCGAAGGGGCGCCCGAGCGGCCGGTATGACGAAGATCACAAAAGTTCCCGCGGCCGTCGCGCCAGCAACGTCGACGCGCGTCGTCCGGGCGCCGCTCAGTTTGCCCGCAGGATCAACGCGTCGCCCTGGCCGCCCGCCCCGCACAGGGCCGCCACGCCGTAGCCGGAGCCGCGCCGGGCCAGCTCCAGGGCCACATGCAGGGTGATCCTGGCGCCCGACATGCCGATCGGGTGCCCGACCGCGATCGCGCCGCCGTTGACGTTGACGATCTCGGGGTCGACGCCGAGTTCGCGGGTCGAGGCCAGGGCGACCGCAGCGAACGCCTCGTTGATCTCGACGACGTCGAGCTGGTCGACCGAAATCCCCTCGCGGCCGAGCGCTTTCTTGATCGCGTTGGCCGGCTGCGACTGCAGCGTGGAGTCCGGTCCGGCGACGACGCCGTGCGCACCGATCTCGACCAGCCAGGTCAGCCCCAACTCCTCCGCCTTGGCCTTGTTCATCACCACCACGGCCGCCGCGCCGTCGGAGATCTGCGACGCCGAACCGGCGGTGATGGTGCCGTCCTTGCGGAAGGCCGGTTTCAGGCCGGCCAGGGACTCGGCGGTGGTGTTGGCGCGGATCCCCTCGTCCTCGATGAACTGCAGCGGATCACCCTTGCGCTGCGGGATGTTGACCGGAACGACCTCGTCGGCGAAGACGCCGTCCTTCCACGCCGCGGCGGCCTTCTGATGCGACCGCGCAGCGAACTCATCCTGCTCGGCGCGGGTGAACTTGTCGACGTCGTTGCGCTGCTCGGTGAGCGCGCCCATCGGCTGGTCGGTGAAGACGTCGTGCAGGCCGTCGTAGGCCATGTGGTCCAGGACCGTGACGTCGCCGTACTTGTAGCCAGCCCGGCTGTCCATCAGCAAATGCGGCGCCTTGGTCATGGACTCCTGGCCGCCGGCCACCACCACGTCGAATTCGCCGGCGCGGATCAGCTGGTCAGCCAGCGCGATGGCGTCGATACCGGACAGGCACATCTTGTTGATCGTCAGCGCGGGAACGTCCCAGCCGATGCCGGCCGCAACCGCCGCCTGGCGCGCGGGCATCTGGCCGGCCCCGGCGGTCAACACCTGGCCCATGATCACGTACTCGACCAGCGAGGCGGGCACGTTGGCCTTTTCCAGCGCGCCGGCGATCCCGATCGCACCCAAGTCGCTCGCCGAGAAATCCTTCAGCGAACCCATCAACTTGCCGATCGGCGTGCGCGCTCCAGCAACGATCACCGACGTCGTCATAACAACCTCCCAAGGGTCCGCGGACGGCCGATTCGGCCTCCCGGAGAAGCGCAATCTTTGCCGCCAGGTTACCTTTATGTGATGACGACCGATCAAGTTGACGCCCGTCAGGTCCTGGCCACCGAGCTGGTGACGGCGATCGATCACGTCGGCATCGCAGTCGCCGACCTGGACACCGCAATCGCGTGGTACCACGACCACCTCGGCATGATCCTGGTGCACGAGGAAGTCAACTCCGACCAGGGAATCCGCGAGGCCATGCTGGCCGTGCGCGGCGCCCCCGCGGGTACCGCGCAGATCCAGCTGATGGCCCCGATCGACGACTCCTCGACCATCGCCAAGTTCCTCGACAAGCGGGGGCCGGGCATCCAGCAGATGGCGGTCCGGGTGACCGACCTCGACAGCCTGGTCGAGCACCTGCGCTCCCAGGGCATCCGGCTCGTCTACGAGACGCCGCGTCGTGGCACGGCAAACTCGCGGATCAACTTCATCCACCCCAAGGACGCCGGCGGCGTGCTCATCGAGCTGGTCGAACCGGCCGCCTGATCACGACCACTTCCTGGTCGGGCCCCGCGTGGTGCGGTGGCTCCAGCACGGGGCGTGCCAATGGCGCCGATCGTCGGATCCCCCGAGGGTTGGATCGGTCGGCCACACCACCAGATGTGCGGTGCCCGAGCGTATTTCGTGATCACATCCGGGACAGCGGTAGGTCTTGACCGCACGGGCCGCCGCGACGGGGCGCACCTCGTATTCGTGCCCGTCGGGCCCGATCTCCACCCGGCGGAACTCCGGGGGCGGCGACGGCGGCCGGTGCCGGCGGGGCGGTGTGCGGCGCCGTGCCATGCCGCCAGCCTAGCCGCCGGGCTCAGAACAGCCGGTATTCGTCGCTGTCCATCCCCCGCATCTTGTCGTAATCCAGTGTGATGCAACGGATCCCGCGGTCGGTGGCCAGGGTGCGCGCCTGCGGCTTGATCTGCTGGGCGGCGAACACCCCCTTCACCGGCGCGAGCACGCTGTCACGGTTGAGCAGCTCGAGGTAACGGGTCAGCTGTTCGACGCCGTCGATCTCGCCGCGCCGCTTGATCTCCACCGCGACCGAGCCGCCTCGCTCGTCGCGGCAGAGCAGGTCGACGGGCCCGATGGCGGTCATGTACTCGCGACGTACCAGCGTGTAGCCCTCGCCGAGCAGCTGCACGTGCTCGGCGAGCAACGCCTGCAGGTGGGCCTCGACCCCGTCCTTGACCAGCCCGGGGTCCACCCCGAGGTCGTGGCTGGAGTCGTGCTCGACGTCCTCGACGGTGATGCGCAGCTGTTCGCCGGCCTTGTTCTGCACCACCCACACGGGCGCGTCGTCGCCGGGCTCCTCGGTCAGCCAGCAGGGCGGGCTCATCCAATTCAGCGGCTTGTAGGCCCGGTCGTCGGCGTGCACGCTGACCGATCCGTCGGCCTTGAACAGCAGCAGCCGGCGCGCCGACGGAAGATGCGCGGTGAGCCGGCCGACGTAGTCCACGGTGCATTGGGCGATCACTAGACGCACCCGACTCACCTTAGAGCGTGGCCGACAAATTAGGCTGGCGCCACCATGTCGGCCACCCAGAGCTTGGCGAGACGCATCGGGCGGGTGCTCGAGACGGTCACCCGTCAGAGCGGCCGGCTACCGGAGACCCCGGCGTACGGCTCCCTGCTGCTGGGCCGGGTCTCCGAGAGCCAGCGCCGTCGCCGAATCCGCATCCAGCTCATCCTCACCGTGCTGGTGCTGGGCGCCAACCTGATCGGCATCGTGGTCGCGCTGCTGTTGGTGATCGTCGCCGTGCCGCAGCCGAGCATCTTCCACGACGCGCCGGCCTGGATTACGTTCGGGGTCTCACCGGCCTACATCGCGCTGGCCCTGGCGGTGGGCACGTATTGGATCACCCGCCGGACCGTGATCTCGTTGCGCTGGGCGATCGAGGAGCGTTCGCCGAACGCGGAAGACGAGCGCAACACCTTCCTGGCCCCGTGGCGGATCGCTCGCTTCCTCCTCATTTTGTGGGGTGTCGGGGCGGTGGTGTACACGACGCTCTACGGCCTGATCAACACGCTGTTCATCCCGCGGTTTCTGGTGGCGGTGAGCATCTGCGGCGTCCTGGTGGCCACCGCCAGCTATCTAATCGCCGAGTTCGCCCTGCGTCCCGTCGCGGCGCAGGCGCTGGAGGCGGGGCCACCCCCGCGGCGTTTCTCGGCCGGGATCATGGGCCGGACGATGGTGGTCTGGTTTCTCGGTTCGGGATTGCCCGTCCTCGGCATCGCTTTTCTCGCGGGCTTCCAGGCCCTGATGCGGAACCTGACCGAGACCGAGTTCGCGGTCGGCGTGTTGATCATCTCGATGGCCACGGTGATCTTCGGTTGCCTCTTGATGTGGATTCTGGCCTGGCTCACCGCAACTCCCGTGCGCGTGGTCCGCGCCGCGCTGAGGCGCGTCGAGCGCGGCGACCTGCGGGGTGATCTCGTCGTTTTCGACGGCACCGAACTCGGTGAGCTGCAACGGGGATTCAACGCCATGGTCGACGGGCTGCGTGAGCGGGAACGTGTCCGTGACCTGTTCGGCCGTCACGTCGGACGCGAGGTCGCCCTGGCCGCGGAGCGCGAGCGGCCGAAGCTGGGCGGCGAAGAACGCCATGTGGCAGTCCTGTTCATCGACATCGTCGGATCCACCCAGCTGGTGACCAGCCGCCCCCCGGCCGAGACCGTTCAATTGCTCAACCGATTCTTCGGGATAGTCGTCGAAGAGGTGGACCGACACTGCGGGCTGGTCAACAAGTTCGAGGGCGACGCGACGCTGGCCATCTTCGGGGCCCCGAATCATCTTGAGCGTCCGGAAGACGAGGCGCTGGCCGCCGCGCGGGCCATGGCCGAGCGGCTGGACAACGAGATGCCGGAGTGCGAGGCCGGTATCGGCGTCGCGGCGGGGCAGGTCGTCGCCGGCAACGTCGGGGCCAGGGAACGCTTCGAATACACCGTGATCGGCGGTCCGGTCAACGAGGCGGCCCGCCTGTGCGAGCTCGCCAAGTCGCACCCCGGCCGGCTGCTCGCGACGGCCGACGCGCTGGAGGGCGCGAGCGAGAACGAACGCGCGCGTTGGTCTTTGGGCGAGACGGTGACCCTTCGCGGGCACGAGCGCCCCACCCAACTGGCCTCGCCCACCGACCGGTCGGGTTGATTGATTTTCGAGCCGAGTGGGTAAGGGGATTGAAGACATCGCCCCTTACAGATTGGTGTTGACATGACTGGTAGCGGAACCGCCCGCCGTGTTTCCGTCGCCGCGGGAATTGCCGCGGTGATTGCCTTGAGTTCGTTGACCGCGGGCTGCGGCTCGGGCAAGGACAACAAGAACCCGACGACTTCGACCTCGACCGTCACCACCTCCGTCACCACGCCTGCCAGCGTCACGACGACCGCCCCGGCGGCGACCAGTCCCGCCGCGCCGGGCGGCGGCGGTCCGGAAACCGGACCCGGTGGTGCCACGACCGCCGGACCGGGTGGGTCCGGCGCCGGCGCCGGGCCCGGTGGGGCAAGCGCGGGCGTGCCGGGTGCCGGGGCTTCCGCCGGACCCGGTGGTGCGGGCGCCTGCGCCGGCGGCGTCTGCGTGGGAACGCCGCCCAGCCCGTAAGCGCCTGCGGGGCACCGGGCGGGATCACTCGACGGTGGCCAGGGCCTCAACGACGTGGTTGTTGGTGCGGGAGCCGCTCTCCCGCACCAACAACGCCACCAGCGATGCGCCGGCCACCAGCAGCGCCCCGACGAAACCGACGGTCGCCGGCCAGCCGCCGACGCCGTACACGAGGCCGCCGAACGCGCCGGCCACTGATCCGCCCAGGTAGTAACTGAACAGATACAGCGCCGCCGCCTCAGCGCGGTCGCGCTGCGCGACCGCGCCCACCCATCCGCTCGCCACGGTGTGCGCGGCGAAGAAGCCACCGGTGAAGGCGCCGACGCCCACGATGACGGCGACCAGGGAGTGCGGCACGGTGAGCAGCAGGCCGGTCACCGCAACCGGCATGGCGACTCCCAGCACGAATGGGCGTCCCTTTCTGTCGGCGAGCCTCCCGGCCACCACCGATGTCCAGGTGCCGACCAGGTACAGCAGGAACAGCAGGCCGATCACCGACGGCGCCAGGCCGAATGGCCGGGCGGTCAGCCGGTAGCCGAGGTAGTTGTACACGGTCACGAATCCACCCATCAGCACGAACCCCACGGCGAAGAGCTTCAGCAGCAACGGGTTTCGCAGATGCGCGGCGAGGTTGCGCACGCCGGCCCGCACGCTCGCCTCCCTCGGGTTGAAGAACTGAGATCGCGGCACCAGGACGGCGAAAACCACCGTGCCGGCCAGCGTCGTCAGGGAGCACACCAGCAGCGCCACCCGCCAATCGCTGATCTCGATGACCAACGACGGAACGAGTCGCCCGGCCAGCCCGCCGACCGTTGTGCCCGCGATGTAGCGTCCCATCGCCGACCCGAGCGACGAGGCGTGTACCTCCTCGGCCAGGAACGCCATCGCGACCGCCGGTATCCCGGCGAGCGCTGCGCCGTGCACCGCCCGGCCGAGGAGCAATACGCCGAGGTTCGGGCTGAACGGCAACAACAGCCCGATCACGCTGGACGCCACCCCCGAGGTCAGCATCACCGTGATGCGGCCGTAGCGCTCGGAAAGGACGCTGGCGGGAATGATGCAGACGGCCAGCATCCCCGTCGTGAGCGAGACCGTGAGCGCCGCGGTGGCCGGGCCGATCCGGTAGGCCGCCGACAGGGCCGGCAGGAGCGCCTGGGTGCAGTACATCGCGGCGAAGCTGGCCACCCCGGCGCCGCACAGCGCCGCGGTCAGTCGCCGGTAGCCGGGGCTGCCGGCGCGGTGCGCGACGGGAGTCGGGGGGCGCTGGGACATGCCGTTCATCCTGCGCTCCGCCGGGAATCGACGGAAATGAATTATTCGCTGGTTTAATATGCTTTTTGGGTATAAGTCGAGGTGGTGCGCTTGACGGGCGAGGACTACGAGTGGTTCGTCACACTCGCGGAGCTGGAACACGTCACGGCGGCCGCCGAACAGCTTCGCGTAGCCCAGCCGACACTGACCCGAATGCTCGCGCGCCTGGAGCGGCGACTGGGTGTGGCGCTGTTCGATCGTCGGGGTAAGCGCTTGTCGCTCAACACCTATGGCCGGATCTTCTACGAGCACGCCCGGCGGGCACAGCTGGAACTCGACTCGGCCAGGCGGGCGATCGACGACCTGGCGAACCCGGCCGTCAGCGAGATCCGGGTGGGCTTCCTCGGCTCGTTCGGGGCGACGGTGGTGCCGCGCTTGATCGCGCGGTTCAAGGAATCCTCACCGCGCGTGGCGTTCGCGCTCGAGGAGGGCGCCGCCGAATCGATCGGCGACCTGGTGTTGGCCGGAGGCGTCGACGTCGGGGTGGTTTCACCGCGGCCGCGCCGGCCAACTCTGGCCTGGCGCAGCCTGTTTCGACAGCGGCTCGGTGTCGCCGTGCCGCGCGCTCACCGATTCGAGGGCAGCGCCGCGGTGTCCATGACCGAACTGGCCGACGAGCCCGTCGTGGCCATGCAGCCCGGCTTCGGCATGCGACGGCTGCTCGACGAGCTTTGCGCCGCGGCACACTTTCAGCCTCGGATCGTGCTGGAGGCGGCGAACCTCACGACGACGGCCGGCCTGGTGGCCGCCGGACTGGGCGTCAGCCTGATGCCCATCGACGGCGGCGACTCCGCACCGGGGTTGTGCGTGGTGCCGCTCGCCGACGCCGACGCGTACCGCGATGTGGGCATGATCTGGGACTCGGGCCGCCCGCTGTCCCGCCCGGCCCGCGATTTCATCGCGGCCGCCGCGGCCGTGCGGCAGGACGGACCCTGAGCCGACGTCCCACTGCGATGTCGCTTTTCCGCCAGTTTTGTCACCCGGTGGGTGTAAGTCTGGAAAGCGTGCACGACGACTTCGAACGCTGCTACCGCGCCGTCCAGTCCAAGGACGCGCGGTTCGACGGCTGGTTCGTCACGGCCGTCCTGACCACCCGCATCTACTGCCGGCCCAGCTGCCCGGTGCGGCCGCCGTTCGCGCGCAACGTGCGGTTCTACCCGACGGCCGCCGCCGCCCAGCGCGCGGGATTCCGGGCGTGCAAGCGGTGCCGTCCCGACGCGTCGCCCGGGTCGCCGGAATGGAACGTGCGCGGTGACGTCGTCGCCCGCACGATGCGCCTGATCGCCGACGGCACCGTCGACCGCGAAGGCGTCGGCGGGCTGTCGGCGCACCTCGGCTACACCACCCGCCAGCTGGAGCGGCTGCTGCAGGCCGAGGTCGGGGCCGGTCCCCTCGCGCTGGCCCGCGCCCAACGGGCGCAGACCGCCCGCCTGCTCATCGAGACCACGGACCTGCCCTTCGGGGACATCGCCTTCGCCGCAGGGTTTTCCAGCATCCGGCAGTTCAACGACACCGTGCGCTTGGTCTTCGAAAACACGCCGACGGAGCTGCGCCGGCGGGCGGCGGTCCGGTCCGGATCCTCGAGTTCTTCGGCCGCGGGGACGGTCTGCCTCCGGTTGCCCGTACGCACGCCGTTCGCGTATGAGGGCGTGTTCGGCCATCTGGCCGCCGGTACGGTGCCCGGTTGTGAAGAGGTCCGCGAGGGCGCGTACCGGCGCAGCCTGCGCCTTCCGTTCGGCACCGCCGTCGTCAGCCTGACACCGGCCGTCGATCACGTCCGCTGCGTGCTCGTCCTCGACGACTTCCGCGACCTGACGACGGTGATCGCGCGCTGCCGGCGGCTGCTGGATCTCGACGCCGATCCCGAAGCGGTGGACGACGCCCTGGTCGCCGACCCGCATCTGCGCCCGGCGGTGAGAAAGGCGCCCGGACAACGCATTCCGCGCACCGTTGACGAGGCCGAGCTCGCCGTGCGCGCCGTCCTGGGCCAACAGGTGTCGACCAAGGCGGCCAGCACGCACGCCGGTCGCCTGGTGGCGGCCTACGGGCAGCCGGTCGCCGACCCGGGTGGCGGGTTGACCCATACCTTCCCGTCGGTGGCGCAGCTCGCCCAGATCGATCCCGTCCACTTGGCGGTCCCCAAGTCCCGGCAGCGGACCCTCAGCGCGCTGATCGCCGGCCTCGCCGACGGCAGTATCGTCCTGGACAGCGGGTGCGACTGGGAGGCCGCGCGCAGGCAGCTCCTTGAGGTTCCCGGGATAGGCCCCTGGACCGCCGAGGTGATAGCGAT
This sequence comes from Mycobacterium sp. E2989, assembly GCF_001667595.1. Classification (NCBI taxonomy): domain Bacteria; kingdom Bacillati; phylum Actinomycetota; class Actinomycetes; order Mycobacteriales; family Mycobacteriaceae; genus Mycobacterium; species Mycobacterium sp. E2989. The sequence goes on from NZ_LZJX01000132.1 coordinate 69,201, forward strand.
GCGCGGCCTCGGCGACCCGGATGCGTTCCCCGCCAGTGATTTAGGGGTGCGCCTGGCCGCCGGGCACCTGGGCCTGCCCTCCGACGAACGCTCGCTTGTCGAGCGCAGCGGCGGGTGGCGGCCCTGGCGCTCCTATGCCACCCAATACCTATGGACCACCCTCGAGCACCCGGTTAACCAATGGCCACCACAGGAGGTCGCATGATCGAGTACCGCACGATTGACAGCCCTATCGGGCCACTGACCCTGGCCGGCCAGGATTCGGTGTTGACCATGCTTCGAATGGTCGATCAGACGTACGAGCCGAGCCGGACCGGCTGGACTCCCAACCCCGCGGCATTCTGCGAGGCCGCCGAGCAACTCGACGCCTATTTCGCGGGCGAGCTGACCGAATTCGATTTCGAATTCGAGCTGCGCGGCTCCGACTTCCAACGGCGAGTATGGGAGGCCCTGCTGACCATTCCGTACGGCGAGACGCGGTCCTACGGAAAAATCGCGGCCCAGATCGGCGCACCCGGTTCGGCACGCGCCGTCGGATTGGCCAACGGCCACAATCCCATCGCGATCGTCGTGCCCTGCCATCGGGTCATCGGGGCCAACGGAAGCCTCACGGGTTATGGCGGAGGCCTCGACCGCAAACAAAAGCTGCTCGCATTGGAAAAGAAGCGCGCTTCGGTGGCATTGACGCTATTCGACTAGGACTGCGCCGGCGTCAAAGAATGCAAAAACACCCCCGTTGCCGGGGGTGTTTTTGTGTATGTTCGGCGGTGTCCTACTTTTCCACCCGCATGGGCAGTATCATCGGCGCTGACAGGCTTAGCTTCCGGGTTCGGAATGGGACCGGGCGTTTCCCTGTCGCTGTGGCCGCCGTAACTCTATTTAAATTTGTTTCGGTGGGGGGTGTGGTATTCAAGCGTCCGCGACAAATGTCGGCGGAACTGGAAAGTGGTTGCGATTGTGTGTTGGTAAGTTTTCGGCCGGTTAGTGCCAGTTCCCTGCACTCATTGCTGAGCTTCCAGGTCTGGCCTATCGATCCCGTGGTCTGCGGGGGGCCTTATCCCTCTAAAAGGGTGAGAAACCTGATCTTGGAGAAGGTTTCCCGCTTAGATGCTTTCAGCGGTTATCCTGTCCGAACGTGGCTATCCAGCCGTGCCCCTGGTGGGACAACTGGTATACCAGAGGTTCGTCCGTCCCGGTCCTCTCGTACTAGGGACAGGTTTCCTCAAGTTTCTGACGCGCGCGGCGGATAGAGACCGAACTGTCTCACGACGTTCTAAACCCAGCTCGCGTGCCGCTTTAATGGGCGAACAGCCCAACCCTTGGGACCTGCTCCAGCCCCAGGATGCGACGAGCCGACATCGAGGTGCCAAACCATCCCGTCGATATGGACTCTTGGGGAAGATCAGCCTGTTATCCCCGGGGTACCTTTTATCCGTTGAGCGACACCCCTTCCACTCGGGGGTGCCGGATCACTAGTCCCGACTTTCGTCCCTGCTTGACTTGTAAGTCTCGCAGTCAAGCTCCCTTGTGCACTTACACTCAACACCTGATTGCCGTCCAGGTTGAGGGAACCTTTGGGCGCCTCCGTTACATTTTAGGAGGCAACCGCCCCAGTTAAACTACCCGCCAGGCACTGTCCGTGAACCCGATAAGGGTTCGACGTTAGGTGTCCAATACGATCAGAGTGGTATTTCAACAACGACTCCACAATTACTGGCGTAACTGCTTCAAAGTCTCCCACCTATCCTACACAAACCGTACCGAACACCAATACCAAGTTGTAGTGAAGGTCCCGGGGTCTTTTCGTCCTGCCGCGCGTAACGAGCATCTTTACTCGTAGTGCAATTTCGCCGAGTCTATGGTTGAGACAGTTGGGAAGTCGTTACGCCATTCGTGCAGGTCGGAACTTACCCGACAAGGAATTTCGCTACCTTAGGATGGTTATAGTTACCACCGCCGTTTACTGGGGCTTAAATTCTCCGCTTCACCTTACGGTTAACGGGTCCTCTTAACCTTCCAGCACCGGGCAGGCGTCAGTCCGTATACATCGTCTTGCGACTTCGCACGGACCTGTGTTTTTAGTAAACAGTCGCTACCCACTGGTTTCTGCGGCCGAATCCCGCTCCCACCGCAAGGGTGTTCACGGTATTCCGGCCCCCCTTCTCCCGAAGTTACGGGGGCATTTTGCCGAGTTCCTTAACCATAGTTATCTCGTACGCCTTGGTATGCTCTACCTGACCACCTGTGTTGGTTTGGGGTACGGGCCGTGTGTGTGCTCGCTAGAGGCTTTTCTTGGCAGCAGAGGATCACCGAATTCACCTCAATCGGCTATGCATCACCTCTCAGGATTAATGAGCGACGGATTTGCCTATCGCTCTCCCTACAGGTTTGCCCCAGTATTACCACTGACTGGTACGGCTACCTTCCTGCGTCACCCCATTGCTTGACTACTACCAGCGAAGGTCCCACGCAGCCCCGAAACTCCATGCCCCCGAAGGGGAATGGTCGATCCGGTTTTGGGTGGTTAGTACCGCTGATTCGTCAGGGACGCCCACACACGGGTACGGGAATATCAACCCGTTGTCCATCGACTACGCCTGTCGGCCTCGCCTTAGGTCCCGACTCACCCTGGGCGGACTGGCCTGGCCCAGGAACCCTTGGTCTTACGGCGGGCAAGGTTCTCACTTGCCTTATCGCTACTCATGCCTGCATTCTCACTCCCCCAAACTCCACCACCGGTTACCCGGTAGCTTCGCTGCATGGGGGACGCTCCCCTACCCAACCTTACGGTTGCCGCGGCTTCGGCGGTGTGCTTGAGCCCCGCTACATTATCGGCGCACAATCACTTGACCAGTGAGCTATTACGCACTCTTTCAAGGGTGGCTGCTTCTAAGCCAACCTCCTGGTTGTCTCTGCGACTGCACATCCTTTTCCACTTAGCACACGCTTAGGGGCCTTAGCCGGCGATCTGGGCTGTTTCCCTCTCGACGTACGGAGCTTATCCCCCGCCGTCTCACTGCCACGCTATACACCACGGCATTCGGAGTTTGGCTGACGTCAGTAACCTAGTAGGGCCCATCGGCCATCCAGTAGCTCTACCTCCGTGGTGAAACACGTAACGCTGCACCTAAATGCATTTCGGGGAGAACCAGCTATCACGGAGTTTGATTGGCCTTTCACCCCTACCCACAGCTCATCCCCTCAGTCTTCAACCTAAGTGGGTTCGGGCCTCCACGCGGTCTTACCCGCGCTTCACCCTGGCCATGGGTAGATCACTCCGCTTCGGGTCCAGAACACGCCACTACACCCCAAAGGGGATGCGCCCTATTCAGACTCGCTTTCGCTGCGGCTACCCCGCACGGGTTAACCTCGCGACGTGTCCCTGACTCGCAGGCTCATTCTTCAAAAGGCACGCCATCACCCCACAAGGAGGCTCTGACGGATTGTAGGCACACGGTTTCAGGTACTCTTTCACTCCCCTCCCGGGGTACTTTTCACCATTCCCTCACGGTACTAATCCGCTATCGGTCATCGAGAAGTATTTAGGCTTACCGGGTGGTCCCGGCAGATTCACAGCAGATTCCACGGGCCCGCTGCTACTCGGGTGTTGATACAGGGCAGGTGCCGGGTTTTCGCGTACCGGGCTTTCACCGTCTGCGGCGGACCGTCCCAGGCCACTTCCGCTAACCACGACACTTTCTGACTACCCCTCAGCCAGGTAGAGCTGAGATGTATCAATCCCACAACCCCGCACACACAACCCCTACCCGGTTATCCATGCATGCGGTTTAGCCTGTTCCGCGTTCGCTCGCCACTACTGACGGAATCACAATTGTTTTCTTCTCCTACGGGTACTGAGATGTTTCACTTCCCCGCGTTACCTCCCGCACCCTATATATTCAGATACGGGTAACACGACATCACTCGTGCTGGGTTTCCCCATTCGGAAATCCTCGGATCAATGCTCGGTTGACAGCTCCCCGAGGCATATCGCAGCCTCCCACGTCCTTCATCGGCTCTCGATGCCAAGGCATCCACCATGCGCCCTTAGACACTTACTTACACACAAGAGTTTTCAAAAGAAATTACACATTTCGACGAACGCACCACCGTTGCCGGCAACGCATCCGTCTAGATGCTCGCAACCACTATCCAATACTCAAACACCACACCCCACCACCAAGATGGAGGGACACCACACGGACTGGCCGAGTGTTGTCTCAGGGCCCAATAGTGTGTCTGGCAATCATTTGCTGTTGTGCACCCGGCCCTCACCCACTACAGGTGAGAACCCCGCACGGCTCGCACCCCACCAATTGGGGTGCTTTTCGTGGTGCTCCTTAGAAAGGAGGTGATCCAGCCGCACCTTCCGGTACGGCTACCTTGTTACGACTTCGTCCCAATCGCCGATCCCACCTTCGACAGCTCCCTCCCAAGGGTTAGGCCACTGGCTTCGGGTGTTACCGACTTTCATGACGTGACGGGCGGTGTGTACAAGGCCCGGGAACGTATTCACCGCAGCGTTGCTGATCTGCGATTACTAGCGACTCCGACTTCACGGGGTCGAGTTGCAGACCCCGATCCGAACTGAGACCGGCTTTAAAAGGATTCGCTTAACCTTGCGGCATCGCAGCCCTTTGTACCGGCCATTGTAGCATGTGTGAAGCCCTGGACATAAGGGGCATGATGACTTGACGTCATCCCCACCTTCCTCCGAGTTGACCCCGGCAGTCTCTCACGAGTCCCCGGCATTACCCGCTGGCAACATGAGACAAGGGTTGCGCTCGTTGCGGGACTTAACCCAACATCTCACGACACGAGCTGACGACAGCCATGCACCACCTGCACACAGGCCACAAGGGAACGCCTATCTCTAGACGCGTCCTGTGCATGTCAAACCCAGGTAAGGTTCTTCGCGTTGCATCGAATTAATCCACATGCTCCGCCGCTTGTGCGGGCCCCCGTCAATTCCTTTGAGTTTTAGCCTTGCGGCCGTACTCCCCAGGCGGGGTACTTAATGCGTTAGCTACGGCACGGATCCCAAGGAAGGAAACCCACACCTAGTACCCACCGTTTACGGCGTGGACTACCAGGGTATCTAATCCTGTTCGCTCCCCACGCTTTCGCTCCTCAGCGTCAGTTACTGCCCAGAGACCCGCCTTCGCCACCGGTGTTCCTCCTGATATCTGCGCATTCCACCGCTACACCAGGAATTCCAGTCTCCCCTGCAGTACTCTAGTCTGCCCGTATCGCCCGCACGCTCACAGTTAAGCCGTGAGATTTCACGAACAACGCGACAAACCACCTACGAGCTCTTTACGCCCAGTAATTCCGGACAACGCTCGCACCCTACGTATTACCGCGGCTGCTGGCACGTAGTTGGCCGGTGCTTCTTCTCCACCTACCGTCAATCCGAGAAAACCCGGACCTTCGTCGATGGTGAAAGAGGTTTACAACCCGAAGGCCGTCATCCCCCACGCGGCGTCGCTGCATCAGGCTTGCGCCCATTGTGCAATATTCCCCACTGCTGCCTCCCGTAGGAGTCTGGGCCGTATCTCAGTCCCAGTGTGGCCGGACACCCTCTCAGGCCGGCTACCCGTCGTCGCCTTGGTAGGCCATCACCCCACCAACAAGCTGATAGGCCGCGGGCCCATCCCACACCGCAAAAGCTTTCCACCACAAGGCATGCGCCAAGTGGTCCTATCCGGTATTAGACCCAGTTTCCCAGGCTTATCCCGAAGTGCAGGGCAGATTGCCCACGTGTTACTCACCCGTTCGCCACTCGAGTACCCCCGAAGGGGCCTTTCCGTTCGACTTGCATGTGTTAAGCACGCCGCCAGCGTTCGTCCTGAGCCAGGATCAAACTCTCCAAACAAAATCTCCTCGCAGAACGAGGTGAATTCAAATCAGAGATACCTGACAAGACGCCATTTAACTGGCATCAAAAATTGCCATACCCACACACGGGGAGTGCTAGGTATGGCCAAAAAAACAACAACAAATAAAAAGACCAAACACACTATTGAGTTCTCAAACAACACTTGTTTCGCCCGTTTTGGGGCAACCCTGCCAGCTTAATACAGGTCCGGCAGAGGAGTCAACTCCCGGTTTTGGTCTTCTGCAGACCGTCTCGGGAGCAGCCGTGCCAGGCTAGTACCAATCCAGCGAGGGAGTCAAGGGCCCGGGTTGTCGGCCGCCTGGTGTGGCGACCGCCCCTGTGGGGCACTGACTTTGGCTACTCTACCCGCTCGATCTCCGCTCCCAAAATCGACAGGTTCTCCACGAACAACGGGTAGCCGCGATCGATGTGGAAGACGTCGTGAACCTCGGTGTCACCGTCGGCCACCAAGCCCGCCAACACCAGGCCGGCGCCGGCACGAATGTCGGAACACCACACGGGTGCGCTCGACAATTGCGGCAGGCCGCGGACGACCGCGTGGTGGCCGTCGGTGCGGGCGTCGGCGCCCAACCGGATCATCTCTTCGACAAAGCGAAACCGCGCCTCGAAAACGTTTTCCGTGATCATCGACGTGCCGTCGGCGATGGACGCCAGCGCGATGGCCATCGGCTGCAAATCCGTGGGGAATCCGGGAAACGGCAGCGTGGCGACGTTGACCGCCTTGGGGCGCTCGTACTGGGTGATCCGAAAGCTGTTGTCCGTCTGGGTGACGGTGGCGCCGGCGTCGTGGAGCTTGTGCAACACCACCTGCAGGTGGGCGGGGTCGACGCCGGTGACCGAGATGTCACCTCGCGTCATCGCGGCGGCGATGCCCCAGGTGGCGGCGACGATGCGGTCCCCGATCACGCGGTGCTCGGTGGGGTGTAGCCGCGGGACGCCGGTGATGGTCATGGTCGGCGATCCCGCGCCTTCGACCCGCGCACCCATCTGGTTCAGCATGGTGCACAGGTCGACGACGTCGGGTTCGCGCGCCGCGTTGTGGATGGTGGTGACACCCTCGGCGAGCACGGCGGCCATCAGGATGTTCTCGGTGGCGCCCACCGACGGAAATTCCAGTTGAATCTCGGCGCCGCGCAACGCGTCGGCCTGGGCGACGACGCAGCCGTGCTCAATGTTGCATTGCGCGCCGAGCTGGCGCAGGCCCGCCTGGTGCATGTCCAGCGGGCGCGACCCGATCGCGTCACCGCCCGGGAGCGCGACCCTGGCCCGCTTGCACCGGCCGACCAACGGCCCGAGCACGCACACCGACGCCCGGAACTGCCGGACCGCCGCGAAGTCGGCGTCGTACTTCGGTTCGTCCGGCGAGGTGATGCGGGCGACGTCGCCGTCGAGCTCGACGGTGGCGCCCAGCCCGCGCAGCACTTCAGCCATCAACGGCACGTCGAGGATGTCGGGGCAGTTGGTGATGGTGCTGGTGCCTTCGGCCAGCAGCGCCGCGGCCATCAGCTTGAGCACGCTGTTCTTGGCGCCCCCCACCGCGACTTCGCCGGACAACCGGTTGCCGCCGGTCACCACGAATCGCTCAGCCACCCGCGTCAGTCTAGTGAAGCGGTTTCTGGTTGTCAGTCAGCCGAGCCAAGGCGCCGGCCCGTCGCGGGCCGCAGTACCGTTTTGCTCATGGCGATACACCTGACCCGCATCTATACCCGGACCGGTGACGACGGCACGACGGGATTGAGCGACTTCTCGCGGGTCTCCAAGAACGATCCGCGCCTGGTCGCCTACGCGGATTGTGACGAGGCGAACTCGGCGATCGGCGTGGCGATCGCCCTGGGTCAGCCCGACGAGGAAATCGCCGGCGTGCTGCGCCAGATCCAGAACGACCTGTTCGACGCGGGTGCGGACCTGTCCACCCCGGTGGTGGAAAACCCCGAGCATCCCCCGCTGCGGATCACCCAGCCCTACATCGACCGGCTCGAGGGTTGGTGTGACAAATATAACGAGGACCTGCCGGCGCTGAATTCCTTTGTGCTGCCGGGTGGTTCGCCGTTGTCGGCGCTGCTGCACGTCGCCCGCACGATCGCGCGTCGAGCGGAACGGTCGGCATGGGCGGCCATCGATGCGGCGCCCCAGCAGGTCAACGTCCTGCCGGCGAAATACTTGAACCGCCTCTCGGATCTGCTGTTCATCCTGGCGCGCGCGGCCAATCCCGAGGGCGACGTGCTCTGGAAACCGGGCGGCGGGGCGCCAGGCGCGAGTTGACTTGCGGCGCAAGACCTAAACGCTGCGACGACGCGCGCGCGGCGAAGGACGGGACTCCAGCCAGGACAGGAACGCCGTCAATGCGCCCTTGTCCAGAGCGATCTCGTAGCCGGTCCTGCGGTCCTGCGTCGTGTCGCGCAGCTCCACCACCACGATCTCGTCGGTCATGATGTCGAATTCGTCGCCGCGTGGCGCACGCCGCGCCACGATCTCCACTCCCCTGCGGCTGAGCCGACGGTCCGGCCACAGCCGCAGGCTGGATAGCCGGTAGAACGCGGCCTCACCGCCGCGGTAACGGATCACGCCGTGCCGCCAGCCGTGGCCGCCGACCGCGGGAATGTCTCGCATGATCCCCGCGGTGCCGCCCTGGCGCAGCTTCCAGAGTCGATAGCTGAGCGCGACGACCGCGCCCGCCAGGACGACGACGAGCACGACCATGCCGATCATGGGCGCGCTCATGGCCTTCTCCGAGGCCGGCTAGTCGATCGCGCCGACGGCGCGCAATCTGCCGCGCCCGCGCGCCGCGATGCGGGGATCGTCGGACTCCGAATCCTCCCTGGCGGCGCTTTCGTCGATCTCGGACTCGAACGCGGCCGACTCGGCCAGGACCGTCACCGTCTCCTCGGTGACCGAGAGGAACCCGCCTTCGATGGCGACCCGCAGGTCGTCTTCGCCTTCGCGTTCGACGCGCACCATCGCGTCGTCGACCAGCTGGGCGACCACCGGGATGTGCCGGGGCAGGATGCCGATCTCGCCGACGGTGGTGCGGGTGAACAAAAACGTTGCTTCACCCGACCAGATCTTCCGGTCGACGGCGACTATCTCGACGTTCAATTCGGCCATGCCACAGAGCCTTTCAGAGCCTTAGCGCTCGGTCCTCAGGAATCCAACTTGGCGCCGAAGCTTTCGGCTTTCTTGGCCAGGTCGTCGAGGCCGCCGATCAGGAAGAAGGCCTGCTCGGGGATGTGGTCGAAGTCGCCCTTGGACAGGCGGTCGAACGCCTCGATGGTCTCCTTCAGCGGAACCGTGGAACCCGGTTGGCCGGTGAACTGCTCGGCCGCCATCATGTTCTGCGACAGGAACCGCTCGATGCGCCGCGCGCGCTGCACCAGCTGCTTGTCCTCTTCGGACAGCTCGTCGATACCGAGGATAGCGATGATGTCCTGGAGGTCCTTGTACCGCTGCAGGATTCGGATGACTTCCTGCGCGACGCGGTAGTGCTCGTCGCCGACGACACTCGGGTCGAGGATGGTCGAGCTCGATGCCAGCGGGTCCACCGCGGGGAAGATGCCCTTGGAGAACACCGAACGCGACAGCTCGGTGGTCGCGTCCAGGTGGGCGAACGTCGTCGCGGGCGCGGGGTCGGTGTAGTCGTCGGCCGGCACGTAGACCGCCTGCATGGACGTGATCGACCGGCCCCGCGTCGAGGTGATGCGCTCCTGCAGCTCACCCATCTCGTCGGCCAGCGTGGGCTGGTAACCCACCGCCGACGGCATCCGGCCGAGCAGCGTGGAGACCTCGGATCCGGCCTGCGTGAAACGGAAGATGTTGTCGATGAACAGCAGCACGTCCTGGCCGGCCTCGTCGCGGAACCACTCGGCCATCGTCAGCGCCGACAGCGCCACCCGCATACGGGTGCCGGGCGGCTCGTCCATCTGACCGAACACCAGCGCGGTGTCCTTGAGCACGTCGGCCTCTTTGAGCTCGACCCAGAGGTCGTTGCCCTCGCGGGTGCGCTCGCCCACGCCGGCGAAAACCGAAGTACCACCGAAGTTTCGGGCGATACGGTTGATCATCTCCTGGATCAGCACCGTTTTGCCCACGCCGGCACCGCCGAACAGCGCGATCTTGCCGCCTCGCACGTACGGGGTGAGCAGGTCGACCACCTTCAGCCCGGTCTCGAGCATCTCGGTGCGGGGCTCGAGCTCCTCGAAGGCCGGCGGCTTGCGGTGGATCGACCAGTGCTCGAAGTCCTCGCCGTACCCGGGCTTGTCCAGGCAGTCGCCCAGCGCGTTGAAGACGTGGCCCTTCACCTCCTGGCCGACCGGCACCGAGATCGACTTGCCGGAGTCGGTGACCTCGACTCCGCGCACCAGACCGTCGGTGGGCTGCAACGAAATCGTGCGGACCAGGTTGTCGCCGAGGTGCTGTGCGACCTCGAGCGTGAGGGTCTTCTTGAGTTCCTCGAACGTGATCTCGGCGTTGAGCGCGTTGAACAGTTCCGGTACGGACCCGCGCGGGAACTCGACGTCAACCACCGGACCGGTGATCCGCACCACGCGGCCGCTGGTCTCGGATTTGGTGGACTTGTCGGTCTTCTCTGCGGTTCCAGAAGTAGCAGCCATATTCTTCTTCTCTTCCTCGTGTGCTACTGAGCGTCGGCGAGCGCGTTTGCGCCGCCGACGATTTCGCTGATCTCTTGGGTGATCTGAGCCTGCCGCTCGCGGTTCGCCATCAGCGTCAGCTCCTTGATCAGGTCGTCCGCGTTGTCGGTCGCCGACTTCATCGCTCGTTGGCGCGACGCCAGCTCGGATGCCGCCGATTCGAGCAGTGCGGCGTAGACGCGGGTGGTCACGTACCGCGGCAAGAGCGACTCGAAAAGCGTTGTCGCGTCCGGCTCGAACGAGTACAGCGTGTGGAGTTCGTCGGTGTCCTCGACATACTCCACGACCAGCGGAGCGATGCGGTGGGCCGCCGCGGCCTGAGACATCATCGACTTGAACTCCGAGTAGACGATGTGCAGTTCGTCGACCCCCTGGTCGTCCGATGACTCGTCGTCGCCGGCGCCCTTCATGAACGTCTCGACCAGGGTCTCGGCGATCTCCGCGGCGTTCTCGTACTTGGGTTGCTCGGAGAACCCCGTCCACGACTCGGTGATGTCCCAGTTGCGGAACTTGAAGTAGTTCTGCGCCTTTCGGCCGACCGTGTACACGACCGGCGTCTTGCCTTCCTCCCTCAGCAGCGAGAACAGCTCTTCTGCCCGACGGAAGATGCTGGAGTTGTAGGCGCCGCACAGCCCCCGATCGGAGGACACCACCAGCACACCGGCCCGCCTGGGTTCCTCCCGTTCGACCAGCAACGGGTGATCCAGAGCGGCCTCGGACGACAGCGTGGTGAGCATGGAGGTGATCTGAAAGGCATAGGGCCGTGCCGATTCCAGCCGGGCCTGCGCCTTACCGATGCGCGACGTCGCGATCATCTCCTGTGCCTTGGTGATCTTTTTGATCGACCCTGCGGAGCGAATCCGGCCGCGTAATTCGCGAAGTGTGGCAGCCATTGTTAGCTACTTCTTGTCCTTGCCGTTCTTGGTTTCCTTCTTGTCCTTCGGCTTTTCCTTCTTGACCTGCACCGACTCCTTTTCGAGGTCTTCTTCATCCAGGGGCTCGACGTGCTCGTCGGGCACCACCGAGCCGCCGCCGGTGGCCGCGAAGCCCTTCTTGAAGTTCTTGATGATCTCGGTCAGCTGGTTCTCACCCTCTTCCGAGAGCTTGCCGCTGTCGCGGACGCCGGACAGGAAGCTCTCCTCCGAAGCCCGCATGTGGTCCAGCAGTTCGGTTTCGAAGCGCCGGACATCCTCGACGGGCACGGAGTCCAGGTGACCGCCGGTGCCCAGAAAGATCGAAACCACCTGCTCCTCAACGGGCATGGGCTGGTACTGCGGTTGCTTGAGCAGTTCGACGAGCCGCTCGCCGCGCTCCAGCTGCGCCTTCGACGTCGCATCCAGGTCCGAGGCGAACGCCGCGAACGACTCCAACTCGCGGTACTGCGAAAGGTCCAGACGCAGCGAGCCGGCCACCTCTTTCATGGCCTTGATCTGCGCCGCGCCACCCACGCGGGAGACCGACACACCGACGTTGATGGCCGGCCGCACACCCTGGTTGAACAGGTCGGACTCCAGGAAGCACTGGCCGTCGGTGATCGAGATGACGTTGGTGGGGATGTAGGCCGAGATGTCGTTGGCCTTCGTCTCGATGATCGGCAGGCCGGTCAGCGAGCCACCCCCGAGGTCGTCGGAGAGCTTCGCGCAGCGCTCCAGCAGCCGCGAGTGCAGGTAGAACACGTCACCGGGGTAGGCCTCGCGGCCCGGCGGGCGACGAAGCAGCAGCGAGATCGCGCGGTACGCCTCGGCCTGCTTGCTCAGGTCGTCGAACACGATCAGCACGTGCTTGCCGTCGTACATCCAGTGCTGGGCGATCGCCGAACCGGTGTACGGCGCAAGCCATTTGAAGCCGGCCGAGTCGGAGGCCGGGGCCGCGACGATGGTGGTGTAGTCCATCGCGCCGCCCTCTTCGAGCGCCCGGCGGACCGAGGCGATCGTGGTGCCCTTCTGGCCGATGGCCACGTACACGCAGCGGACCTGCTTCTTCTCGTCGCCGCTCTCCCAGTTCCCACGCTGGTTGAGGATGGTGTCGACGCAGACCGCGGTCTTGCCGGTCTTGCGGTCGCCGATGATCAGCTGCCGCTGGCCGCGGCCGATCGGCGTCATCGCGTCGATGGCCTTGATGCCGGTCTGCAGCGGCTCGCTCACGCTTTGCCGCTGCACCACGGACGGCGCCTGGATCTCGAGCGCGCGCCGGATGTCGGTGTCGATGTCGCCCCGGCCGTCGATGGGCTGGCCGAGCGGGTTGACGACGCGACCCAGGAAGGCGTCGCCGACCGGCACGGACAGAACCTCGCCGGTGCGCTTGACCTGTTGGCCCTCTTCGATTTTCTCGAAGTCACCCAGGATCACCGCGCCGACGCTGTGCTCGTCGAGGTTCAGCGCGACACCGAGGACCCCACCCGGGAACTCGAGCAGTTCCTGCGTCATGACGGAGGGCAGGCCTTCGACATGCGCGATGCCGTCCCCGGCCTCGACGACGGTACCGACCTCCTCCCGGGAGGTGTCGGAGGTGAAAGAGCCTACGTACTCCTCGATGGCGCTCTGGATGTCATCAGCGGAGATTGTCAACTCGGCCATGGCTTTTCGTCTTCCTACTTGATCTTGGTATCGCGTGTGGTTAGGGGGCGTGGTTGGTGTCAGTCGGGCAACTGGGCCTGGGCAGCGGCGAGGCGCGAAGCGAGTGTCCCGTCAATCACTTCGTCCGCCACGGAGATGAGCAGGCCGCCCAGCAGCTCCTCGGAGGTCTGCAGCTGCACCGTCACCGGGTGACCGTAGATGCGGCCGAGCACGTCGGTGAGGCGCGACCGCTGGGCGTCGCTGAGGTCGGCCGCCGCGCTGACCTGCGCGACGATCTCGCCGCGGCGTGCCACCGCGACCTTCGCCAAGAACTGGATGGCCTCCTCGGCCGACTCGCCCCTGAGCAGCTGCACGGTCTGGGTCAGCAGCGCCACGACGATCGGCTCGACCCGGCCGCTGGCGCTGTCGAGTACCTTGCGCAGCAGGTTGATTCGGCCTTCCACCGGCACGCCGTAGTCACCCAACAGGATGGCGAGTCGCGGCTGCGCGTCCAGGATGCGGGCGAACCGGAACAGCTGGTCTTCGACGTCGTCGACCTTGTTCTCCCGCTCGGCGACTTCGAGCAACGCCTGCCGCGAGATGTGCTCGATCGCGTCGCCCAGATCGGAGTTGGCCGACCAACGTTCCGACACGGCCAGCCGCAGGACGTCGAGCGTGGCGTCGGAGACCTTCCCCGAGACCAGCCGCTCGATCAATCGGACGCGGGGGCCCGCGTCCTCGGCCGGCACGGTCAAGTACCGGGTGACGACGATCTCCCGGTCCAGCATCTCGGCGACCGAGACGAGCTCGGCCGACAGGTTGGAAAGGGCTTTGTTGTCAAGGTCTTTGGCTATGTCGCTGAACCGCTCGGACAGACCGGCCACCGCCACTCGACTGGCGGAGCGCATCTTGGCCAACAGCGGATACTGGACCTCGGCGGGCGCGGGGGCCATCGCTTCGAGCTCGTCCAGGAACCGATCGACGGTGCCGGACTGCTGCTCCGGGTCGGCGACGTAGTTGCGCACCAACTCGCCCGCCTGGCGCACCGCCTCGTGACCGAGTTCCAGGCGCAGCTGGCGGCTCAACTGCGTGCGCAGGAGGTCGACCTGGCGGCCGCCCTGCGCAGTGATGCGTTCGGACTCCGACTCGGCCTGGGCGCGGAACTGCTCGGCGATGCGGCCGGCGTCGGTCTTCGCCTCTTCCACCAGCCGTTCGGCTTCGGTCTTGGCGGATTCCACGGCATTGCTGTGGGCCGTTTCCGACTCTTTCAACCGATCCGCCGCTGCCGCAGAGTCTTTCAGCTGCTGGCGCACGGCCTCTTGACGAGCGGCCATCAGACGACGCACCGGCGGCACGACGTACCGCCAGACCAGCAGCACGATGGCCGCGAATCCGATCAACTGCCCGATGAAAGTCGACATGCGCGATTACCGTCCAGATTTCCCGGTTGCCGACGTGGCCGCGGTGACCGGGGCGACCTCGACGCCGAGGATCCGGCTGGCCAGCGTCGCCGACATGCCCGCCACGTTGGCGCGCAGATCCAGTTCCACGGCGTCTCTCTCCCGCTTCAATTGCTCGGATGCCATTTGCAACGTCGACATCACCTGCTGCTCGGCACGGGAACGCGCGTCTTCGACCACCTTACGACCTTCGGCGCGGGCGTTGTCGCGCAGCGACGACGCCTGAACCCGGCCCTCCGTCAGGGCTTCCTCATAGTCGGCCTTGGCGGCGTCGAATTGCTCGGTCGCCTTCTTGTTGTCGGCGGCCGTCTTGGCAACCATGTTGTCGCGTTCGCGCAACACCCGCATGACCGGCGGCACCACGAAGGTGCCGATGACGGCCAGCACGATCAGGAAGATGGCCAGCACGAAGAAGAACGTGCCGTTTGGAACGAGGAAGTTGTTGCCTCCCTCGGCCACCACCCGGCCGGAT
Source organism: Mycobacterium sp. E2989 (assembly GCF_001667595.1). Taxonomy (NCBI): domain Bacteria; kingdom Bacillati; phylum Actinomycetota; class Actinomycetes; order Mycobacteriales; family Mycobacteriaceae; genus Mycobacterium; species Mycobacterium sp. E2989. The sequence goes on from NZ_LZJX01000132.1 coordinate 84,233, forward strand.
GCCAGAACGCTCAGGCTCGCGTCACCCATCACAGCGAATTAGGAGCCGACGGGTGTGGCGAACACGAACAGCGCCATGAAGGCCAGGTTGATGAAGTAGGCGGCCTCGACCAGACCGACGGTGATGAAGAACGGCGTAAACAGCCGGCCTTGCGCCTCGGGCTGGCGGGCGATGCCGGAAACCAGCGCGTTACCGGCGATACCGTCACCGATACCGGCGCCGATCGCGCCACCGCCCATGATGAGTCCACCGCCGATGAGAGCCGCGGCAGCGACTTGGGGGTCCATGGCCATTCTTATCCTCCTTGATATCTGGTAGCGGTCTACCAGGCCTCTGTAATGGTGTGTGGGACAAAGCGATTGATGGCGGCCTCAGTCATGGTGTTCCTCGATCTCCATGGCTTGGCTGAAGTACAGGATGGTCAAGATCGAGAAGATGAACGCCTGGATCGCCCCGACGAACAGGTCGAAGGCCTTCCAGATGGCGTTGGGCGCCCACATGATGTACGGCGGGAAGAGCGCGATCAGCGCGACCAGGATGCCGCCGGCGAAGATGTTGCCAAAAAGTCGGAGCGACAACGAGATCGGCTTGGCGAGCTCCTCGACCAGGTTGATCGGCGCCAGGAACGCGACGTGACCCTTGAGCACGGCGAGCGGGTGGCCGACGATGCCGCGGCGCCAGATGCCCGCCACGTGATAGCAGACGAACACGAAAAGGGCCAGCGCCAGCACGTAATTGATGTCCGCCGCCGCGGACTTCAGCAGCTCCGTGGTGTGCCCGGACTTGTCGGTGTATTGCAGCGGCAGCACCGACAGCCAGTTGGAGATCAGGATGAACACGAAAATGGTGACCGCAAGCGGCAATACGAACGGTGCGATCCGCATTCCGACCGCGCTCTCGATCTGGTCGCGCATCTGGACCGTGATGGCCTCCCAGAACAGCTGAACGCCGTTGGGGACCCCGGTGGAGGTGATCTTCGCCCGCAGGAAGAACGCCAGCGCCAGCACGATCACGGCGGCGATGGCGGTCGACAGGATCGTGTCGGTGTTAACCGTCAGCCCAAGCCATTTGGCCTGGTTGTGCTCCCCCACCTCGATGGCGGCGGCCAGGAACGTCGTCTCAGTCATCGGTGCCGCTTCTTCCTTCCGTTCCTTCCGAGCCCGCGGTCACGTCGCCACCGTCCGAGGGCTGGGCCTCCGCCCAGTCGCCGGCGCGCAGTTTCTTCCACACCGGAAGCGCCGTCGATGCCACCAACAAGACCTGGAAGAGCGCCAGTCCGAACACGACGCCCAGGCCGGCCGGCCGGAACACGTAGGCGATGATCAGCCCGATGACCGTGATGATGGCGAGCCGGGTGGCCGAGTTCAGCGCCATCGTGCTTTTCAGCGGATGCTCTTTCGCGGTGATCGACGCGACCGAGCGACGCACCAGAACGGCGTTGAGCAAACCGAGCAACAGCCCGACGCCGAAGAAGACCCCGACCATCAGGTGACCGGCCAGGCCGGCGGCCAGCACGGCGATCGCGGTGACGGCGAGGCTGAGCACGAACAAGCGGACCGGGCGGAACGCAACAGAGGGAAACACCAACGGCGCATCCTGCGCTGGTGTCGTCACTGCAGCACCTCAATCCCAAGTTGTGGAGCGGGAGTCCCCCGACCGACCGATCGGTGGCCCGCCGAGCGTATCGCACGTCACAGTTGATTCACCCAACGGGTATCTCCCGACGCGAGTCCCCAGCCGACCCGACCGGATGTGCGTCCGGTGGACCGGTTATTTGTGCGGCTTTTTGGGCTTCTACCTGCACCGTACCATACGAGGACCGCCCACTACTACTAGCTGTCGTAGTCCTCGTCGTCGTACTCGCCACCCCGCCGCATGAGCGGGATCGCGGTCGCGATCCCGGCGACGACGATGGCGCCCAGCATCACGGCGGCGGTGTCGCGCGGATTGAAGAAGATCGTGCTGGCCGCGCCGAACGCGACGATGCCGACCCATAGATAGATCAGCAACACCACCCGGCGGTGGGAATGACCGATCTGCAGCAGCCGGTGGTGCAGGTGCATCTTGTCGGGGCTGAACGCGCTGCGGCCCGCGCGGGTGCGGCGCACGATCGCCAGCAGCAAATCGAGCATCGGCACGAACATGACCGCGACCACCAGCAGGAACGGCGACAGCAGGGCGAACACGTCGCGGGCCCCGTAGGCGTTCTGCGAGACGGGGCCGGCGGCGGTGGTGGAGGCCGCGGCCAGCATCAGCCCGATCAGCATCGAGCCGGAATCGCCCATGAAGATCTTGGCCCGGTGGAAGTTGTGCGGCAGGAAGCCCAGGCAGGCCCCCGCGAGCACCACGGAGATCACGGCGGGCGGATAGAAGAGAGCGTCGCCGCCGTGGTCGCGCAGCAGGCCGACCGAGAACATGCAGATGGCCAGCGCGGTGATCAGGCCGAGCCCGGCGGCCAGCCCGTCGAGCCCGTCGACGAAGTTCATCGCGTTGACGATGGACACCGTGAGCGCGAGCGTGAGCAGGATCGAGGAAGCCTGGTCCAGCACGATGGTGCCGACGCCACCGATCGGGATGTAGAGGACGCTCCACGCGACGCCCATGGTGACCAGCACGCTGGCCGCGGTGATCTGGCCGGCGAACTTCGTCAGGGCGTCCAGTCCCCAGCGGTCGTCGATGAGGCCGATGCCCATGATCACCGCGCCGGCCACCAGCA
>NZ_LZJX01000133.1:0-8751 GCF_001667595.1 Mycobacterium sp. E2989
CAACTGCGCCAGCGTGGATTTCGGCGCTGCCGGGGCCGAGGTGCGGTGCTGCGCGGCGGCGATCGCCGCGAAATCGGGCAGGTTCGGGGCGGGCGCCGCCTTCGACCCGGGCTTCCACCCGGGCGGCAGCGTGCGCGGCACCCAATCGCAGTACAGCTTGGACCAAGTGCCGTCGGCGATCACCGCGTCCAGCCCGGCGTTGAGCGCGTCGGTCAGCGGCTGGTTTTCCTTGGCGACCGCGTATGCCACGAAATTGCCTGGGCTGAAAGTGTTTGCGACGGTCACCGCCGCGTCGCCCGGCCGGATCAGGCTCGCGGCGAGGGTTCCGGGTGCCACCCATGCGTCGATCTGGCGGGTCTTCAGGCTGGCGTACAGGGTGGCGAAGCCGGGGTATTTGACCGGCTGCAGGTGCAAGGTGTCGACGACGTAGGACTCCTCGACGGTGCCCTGGACCACGCCGATGCGCTGGCCGGCGGCGAGATCGGTGAAGTTGTGGATCGGCGAGCCGGGCGGCACCACCAGCGAGTAGAAGCCGAAGTCGTAGCCGTTGGTGAACGCGACGGTGCGGCGACGCTGGTCGGTGGCCTTGACCGACGCCGAGCCGACGTCGAAGCGCCGGGATGCCACTTGCGCTAGGAGCGCGGAAAAGTCGGTGCTGACGAAGCGCAGTTGCAGGTGCAGCTTGTCGGCGATCGCGCGCAGCAGCAAGTTGTCGAAGCCGGTGAACTCGCCGGTGGAATTGATGCAGATGTTGGGCGGGGCGTCCGACAGCGTGCCAACCGTCAGCACTCCCGGTGTGCCGAGGCCCAGCGCGCCTACGTCCACCGAGCTGAGCGGTTCGACCGACGGTGTGGTGTCGTCGTCTTCCTCCGGCGTGGGCTGGCTCGCGGTCAGATCCTTGGGCAGGACGCGCGCGCTGTCCAAGCCGGCCGGGGCGCATTGATTCCAGTCAGCCGTCGCGGGCGCGGCCAACCCGCCTAATGCCGTGCCGCACACCAGCACGATGGTCGCGGCGAGTCCGAAGAACCTTCCGCGGCGCCGATGGTGCCGATCCACGCGCGCATTCATCACTGCCACCGTAACGACCGGCGGATGGCTTCGTCGGGTGAGCGTGCGCCCTAGATCGCCAGCGAGGCCTCGACGCCGACGGGGTCGGCGTCGGCGACCAGTTCGAGGGGTGCGGGAACGACGGGGGAGACGTCGTCGGGCGGGGTGAACACCCTGCGCCGGGACAGTTCGGCCAGCATCGTCTGGGCCGCCAAGTAGGAGCGGCCGACGCACGCGGCCCGGGCGGCCTCGGGATCGCGCCGATTGATCGCGGCGGTCTCGTCCTCGTAGAACGGCAGCATTTCCTCGCGGCCGCCCTGGTAGGTAAGCCAGAACACCCGGGGGATGAGGTTCTGCGACGCGCGGATCGTGGCGTGCAACCGCGGCCCGGCGTATTCGTCGTTGATGGTGCGCCGGTATTCCGCCGCGACGTCGCAGAACGCCCGGGAATCCTTCGCCGCGCGCATCGTTCGCATCAGGGCGTCCAGTTGCCCGAGGATGCGCGGGGTGGGACTGGTTGCCGCACGCGCGGACGCGATGCCGTTGAGCAGACCGTCGAGCTCGTGATGCTCGAGCACGGTGGCTTCGTTGAACCGCTCGACGAATGCGCCGCGGTGATAGCGGGTCGACACAATGCCGTCGTGTTCGAGTTGAACCAACGCCTCTTGAATCGGAACGCGGCTCACCCCGAGCCCCAGTGCGATTTCATTGCGGTCGACGCGGTCGCCGGTGCGCAGCTTCCCCGTCAGCAAGAGGTGAAGGATGTGCGCAACAACCAGGTCTTTTTCTTTGACCCCGTATTTTTTTGGCATTCGTTGTTGAGTCTCTTTTCAAACCCGGTGCGGCCATCTAGCGCGAGAAGTTTCTCACGAGTGGGCTCGTATTTTCCGGTGTTTGACGGATAAATGGTCTCACCGGCCGTCGCGCCACCGCCACAACGCTTGTCTCGCCCCCGCCGCCTCCCGCCGAGTGTGCGGCCAGCCGCACATTCGCGCTCGCGCATCGCCCGCAGCAGCGCGACCGCGCTTGCGGGACACGCCGACGGCGTTGCCGATCCGCGCGTGTCGGCGCGGGTCATACGACCACCGTAGGCTCACCGCCCGTCGAGCACTCCGCGCAGCAGGTCGATCAGGGCCAGGGGCTGGTCGCTTTGCACGGAGTGCCCGGAGTTCTCGACGACGTGCGCCGTGCGGAAATGCTTTGTGCGGCGGCTTAATTCGGCTGCGTCGTCGTCGCTGACGAATCCCGAGTTGCCGCCGCGGATGAGGGTGATGGGTGCCGACAGCCGGTCCACGTCCTCCCACAGGACGTCGAAGTCGGGGAACTGGCGGATGGCGTCGTAGCGCCAGGTCCAGTTTCCGTTGTCCAGCCGGCGCGAGTTGTGAAAGACACCGCGGCGCAGCGCCTTCACCTCCCGGTGCGGCGCGGCGGCGATCGTCAGGTCCAGCATCGCCTGGAAGCTGGGGAATTCGCGCTCCCCGTGCATCAATGCCACCGTGCCCTGCTGCTCCTTCGTCATCTCCGAGTGCCGTTGCAGCGCCGACGGGGTGACGTCGATCAGGACGAGTTCGTTCACCAGTTCGGGCGCCACGGCGGCGAGCCGGATCGCCGTCAACCCGCCCAGCGACATGCCCACCACCAGATCGGCGCTGGGCGCGTGCTCGCGTAGGGCCGGCAGCAGCGCGTCGGCGTTCAGCTGAGGCGAGTAGTCACCGTCCTCGCGCCATGCCGAATGGCCGTGCCCGGGCAGGTCCACCGCCAGTGCGGGCTGGCCGAGCCCGACGACGACGGTGTCCCAGGTGTGCGCATTCTGCCCACCGCCGTGCAGGAAGACGATCCGCGGGGGAGCGGAGCCCCAGCGCAGCGCGCTGATCTTGCTCGCATCCGCGCCCGCCTCGACGCGTTGCACGGCGGGCAGCGGACCGGTGACGCCGGCCTGCTCGGCGTTCTCGGACAGCAGCGAGAATTCCGAGAGCCCGTCCAGTTCGTCTTCGGAGATTTCGGTCACGACCATGAATCTAGCCGCGCCGTCTAGAGGGGGTAACGACGGCGGATGCCGTGGAACCGCTCCCACATCGCCGCCGCGCGCTCGGCCGAAGTCACCAGCGTGGTGTCCGCGGGCAGCGCGGTGAGGACGTCGTCATGCTTGACGACGCGGGTGTTCAGCACGGCGGGTTCGCCCTCGAGCATGTGCCGGTAGGTCAGGTTGCCGCACCGAAAGCCCTGGGTGTCCAGCCAGTTGTGCACGCCGGGATCACGGTGCGCCATGACCAGTCGCACGCGGCCGTCAGCGTCGACGGCCGTGCGGCTCGGCGTGTAGCTGACCGGCCGGTACAGGTAGTCCATGCTGTTGAAGAAGACGCCCATGTTGGTGAGCATCCACAGCCCGGCGTGGTCGTCGAATTCGACGATCAGCACCTCGTCGTCGGCGAGTTCCCAGTACATGTTGGCCGCGGCCCGGCCGCGCTTGTTGTCGGCGTCGGTCGCGTCGACGCGCGGGAAGGCGTTGGGGTGCTCGGCGTCGACGCCGCCGTAGGTGAACGGAAACTCGGGCCAGTCGGCCATCAGACCGGTGATGAAATCGCCGGCCCAGCGCATCGCCTCGACCATCTGCTCGGCAGAGGGCAACGGCTTGGGGGAGTCCATGTCGATTCGCTCGATGCGCAGCTGCGCCGGCAGCTCGTCCCAGCGGTCGAACCCCTGACGGATGAACAGCTTGCGCGACCGGTCGGTGGTGGGCAGCCAGTTCGGCCCGCGCTCGGGGCCGCCGATGTAGAGCTCGAATTCACCGGTGTCGTCGATGCGGAGTTGATGGCCGAGCAGGTTGGCTTCCGGTGTGTCCCCGAAGGGTTCGTGCAGCACCCCCGGGCCGGGCCTGCGTGACCCCTGGACCGTGACGTTGAAGAACCGCGCGGTGCCGCGGGTGCCGGTGAGCCGGTAGGTCGACTGCCCGTCGATCCACGCCTGCTGATAGGTGAAGTCGGCGCAATCACCGCCGAGCTTGCGGGTGGGGCCGCAGAAGGTGTGCAGGGCCGGGTAGCGGGTGTCGCGCGTTTCGAGCCCCAAATCGAAGGCCTGGCCCAGGTTTTGGGTGAGGAACCGGTACGCGTCGACCCGATGCACGTCGGACGGCGGGTTGGCCTGCTTGAAGACCTGCTCGCCCGCCTGCCGCAGTCGCGCACAGAATTCGGCCCAGGCCGACTGCAGCTCCGCGTCGTCCGGACCGTCGCCGAAGGCCATGGTCACGCACCCAGTCTGTCGAGCATCGCGCTGACTACATCACATGCGCGCCGGGCGGCTTCCAGGTGCCCCTCACCGTCGATGCGGGGACCGATGAGTTCCAGGTCGAACCCGTGTGCGTAGCCGCCGGCGAGCGCCTGGGTGACGAACCGTTCGATCGGAATCACGCCGTCACCGGGAACCGCCCGGCCCGGCAGCGCCCGATCGCCCAGCACGTAGTCGCTCAATTGGATGAGCGACGTTCGGGGCAACGCCCGCTGCACCATCGCCTCGAAATCGCCTTCGGCCCAACAGTGAAACAAATCGAGGCAAACGCTCAGGCCGCCCATCTCCGCCAGCGTGACCGTGTCCCGGAGCGTATGGGCAATGTGGATGTCGGCGTACAGGCTGGAAGCATTCTCGATGGCCAGCGCCACCCCCGCGGTCTTGGCGTGCGCCACGCAGGGGGCGACCATTTCGCAGAATCGTTCGGCGGCCCGGTCCCAGGTGAGGTCACCGCGCCCGCCGGTGAGCAAGTACACGGTGCGCGCGCCGACGGCCGCGGCGGCGTCGATCACGGTTGACAGGCCCGCGCGGGCGGCATCCGGATCGCCGGCCAGCTTGCCCTCGGCGAACAGGTGATAGACCGCTTCCACGGCGTATCCGTTGCCCTGCAACGACAGTGCAAAGCGGGGATCGAGCAACTGGCTGTCCAGCACGCTCAGCCGGGAGACGCCGAGGGCCGCCCAATACGCTTCTAGTTCGGCGAGCGAGTCACCGTAGAAGGTGACGTTGTGCACCGACAGGCGCTTGTGCGTGCCCACCATGTCAGGCCCGGTTCTCGATAGCGACGCCGAATCGCTCTCGGAATGGCCGGAATTCCGCGTGCAGCGCGTCGACGTCTTCGCCGATGTCGGTCAGCAGTTGGGTGGAGTAGCGGAATTTTCCGTAGCGGTCGCCGCGGTTGTCGGACAGGTAGGCGCGCATTGCCGATTCGGCGTCGGAGGTCAACTCGCGACCGCAGAAGGCGTAGTAGCGCCGAATCGTGCCGATGTGGTCGGCGACGAAGTCGGCGTAGCGGACGTGCAGGATGCGCGGATCGTCGACGAAGGGGTTACTCATCGTGTTGGCGACGCCGGCGCGCGTCAGCTCCAAATGCATCTTCGTCAGGGCGCGCAGGTCAACCGATCCGACCATGCCGTCGGCGATGTCGGCCATCATCATGGTGCGCGACGCGGCGACCTGCACCGGGTCGCGGTGCAGCCACACCATCCGCGCGTCGGGGTAGGTGTCGAACAATTCCTTGAGCCGGAATCCGTGAAAGCCCTTCAGCACCCAGTACTTTCGCGGCCGGCGATATTGCAGCTGCTGCAGCATGGCCTTGTGCAGCCGGTATTGCGCCGCCGGGTCCGTGGCGAGGCCGCCCACCAGCGACTGCATCGGCACGCGCCACCAGGCGGTCGGTGTCATCACCCGGAAGTCGAACGCCCAGGTGCGCTCGTCTTCGGGCAGTCCGTCGCCGAGCATGTCGTTGTAGGGGTGGCTGCGCAGCCACTTGGGCATCTTGGCGTTGATCTCGCGCCAGTCCGCGTCGGCCCGTTGCCGACGGTCGTCGTCCGGGCGGGCCAGACCGGGCGGCGGCGAGGGATACATCACCTCCCAGAAGCGCAGCGCCCGCGCCCCCGGGTCCACGGACATCAGCGCGTGCATCAGCGTTGTCCCCGAACGCGGTTCGCCCGTGACGAACATCGGCCCCTCGATCACCTCGTCGGCGATCGGGTAGCGGTTGCGGTCTTCGATGAATTCCAGGCGGGATGTCAGCAGCCAATGACATACCTGCGCGGCCTGTCGGTTGCCATCGTCGTTCATACCGAGGCCGTTCAGGTGCTCGACGGCGACCGTAAAGCGTTGCGGCAACGTGGGATCGCCGTAGTCACGCAATCCGGTCTCGGCCTCCGCGGCGGCGAGCAGCTGGGCAGCGTCCAGGGGGGTGGTCACGAGGCGCCCCCGCACAGCCGCATCAGTTCGTCTTCGGCGGCGCGGACATTGGCCGCCGAAGCCTCGGCGTATTTCAGGCCGGCCATGGCGCCGTAGTCCAGGATCTTCGGCACGCGCAGTCCCGCGTCGACGTAGGTCTTCACGATCTTGGCGACCTCCGTCGGCGTCCCGTGCGGCACGGCGGCCAGCACCATGTCCGGCGTGGCTTTGTCGAGGAACGCGAGGATGCGCTCCCGCGTGAGCACCGCCGGGTCGATGTCCTGGAATCCTCGCCAGCTTTCGCCCATCGGGTGCTCAAACCCGAAGCCGCGCAACGTCTCCGCCGACACCTGCAACAGGAACGCCTTGACCAGGGGTGCTTGCAGGATGTCGGCGAGGGCGTCGGAGTCCTGGCCGAGCACGCACACCTGGATGAAGCACGGGGTGATCGCCATCGGGTCGCGGCCGGCGCGTTCCGCGGACCCCCTTACCGCTGCGAGCATTTCGGCGTAGTGCTCGGGTGTCCACGCGCCGGCCGGCCACCACCCGTCGGCGTGCCGGCCCGCGATGTCCAGCATGCGCGGACCGCTGGCGCCGATCCAGATCTGCGGCGGTTGGCCTTCGTAGGGTTCGGTGTCCAGCCGGGCGTGCCGCAGCGTGTAGAAGCGCCCGTCGAAATCGACCGGGCCGTCGCTCTCCCAGAGCAGCCGGATGACCGCCAGGGCTTCCTCGAAACGGCTGACCGGTGCGGAGAAGTCGAAGCCGTAGGGCAGGGTGTTCTCACTCTCGCCGCTGCCCAAGCCCAGGACGAAGCGGCCCTTGGCGAGGTGATCGATGGTCAGCGCCGTCTGGGCGAGCATGCTGGGGTGGCGGCGAACGGTGTCGACGACGGCGCTCACAATCGGAACGTGCTCGGTGAGGACCGCGGCAGCGGCGGCCACCGCCAGGCCGTCGAGGTGGCGGTGCGGCGACGGGGATGCGGTCGCCAGGTCGGTGAATTCGGGCGTCCAGATCGAGTCGGGCCAGAAGCTGACCATGTGGTCGGGCAGCCAGATCGAGTGGTACCGGCCGCCGTCCAACTCCTCGAGCCGGGACAGATCCAGCGGAAGCGTCGTGCGCAGGAAAGCGGCGGGTTGAACGGTCATCGAGAGATGATGCTAAGCACCCGCACAGCGCTGTGTCGCCGAAACGGCCGCGAGCGGCCGCAGCACCGAGCGTCACGCTGGTGTGGCGGCGGTCGCCGAGCGTCACGTTGGCGTGGCAAACAAGCCCGCCACCGAAACGAATCGTGCGGTGAGGTCGCTTCGGTGACCTCACCGCACGAAGTTGAAAAAGCGGTCAGCCCTCGATGATGAACTCTTCGAGCTGGGTGCGCGCGACGTCGTCGGGCAGCTGCTGCGGCGGGCTCTTCATCAGGTACGCCGACGCCGGGATCACCGGGCCGCCGATGCCGCGGTCCTTGGCGATCTTGGCGGCCCGCACCGCGTCGATGATCACGCCCGCCGAGTTGGGCGAGTCCCACACCTCGAGCTTGTACTCCAGGTTCAGCGGCACGTCACCGAAGGCGCGGCCTTCCAGCCGGACGTAGGCCCACTTGCGGTCGTCGAGCCAGCCGACGTGGTCGGACGGGCCGATGTGCACGTCCTTGGTCTTGAACTCGCGCTGCAGGTTGGAGGTGACGGCCTGCGTCTTGGAGATCTTCTTGGACTCCAGCCGCTCGCGCTCGAGCATGTTGAGGAAGTCCATGTTGCCACCGACGTTGAGCTGCATGGTGCGGTCCAGCTGCACGCCGCGGTCCTCGAACAGCTTGGCCATCACGCGGTGGGTGATGGTGGCGCCGACCTGGCTCTTGATGTCGTCACCCACGATCGGCACGCCGGCGTCGGCGAACTTCTTGGCCCACACGGGGTCCGAGGCGATGAACACCGGCAGCGCGTTGACGAACGCCACCCCGGCGTCGATGGCGCACTGCGCGTAGAACTTGTCGGCCTCTTCCGAGCCCACGGGCAGGTAGGACACCAGCACGTCGACCTCGGCGTCCTTGAGCGCCTTGACCACGTCGACCGGCTCGACGTCCGACAGCTCGATGGTGTCGGCGTAGTACTTACCGATGCCGTCCAGCGTCGGGCCGCGCTGCACCACCACGTTGGTGGGCGGCACGTCGGCGATCTTGATCGTGTTGTTCTCCGAGGCGAAGATCGCGTCCGAGAGGTCGAAGCCGACCTTCTTGGCGTCCACGTCGAAGGCGGCGACGAACTTGACGTCGCGCACGTGGTACTGGCCGAACTTGACATGCATCAGGCCGGGCACGGTGCTGTTCTCGTCGGCGTTCTGGTAGTACTCGACGCCCTGTACCAGCGAAGACGCGCAGTTACCGACGCCGACAATGGCGACTCGTACCTCCGTCGACGCGATTGGCGCGTTCTGGTCACTCATAGGGCGTTCTCCTAACTCCATAACTCTGTGTCGCAGCTGATGAATGTCGTGCAGGGTTTTACGTCTGCTCGG
>NZ_LZJX01000134.1:0-938 GCF_001667595.1 Mycobacterium sp. E2989
CCGCCGCCAAGGAGGCCGGCAAGCAATTCGCCGACGAGCTGACGCCGGCCATCAACCTGGGGCTGGTGGAGTTCGCGGCCAACGCCTCGCTGCTGGTCGCCCCGACGACCAACCGCCAGGCGGTCAAGGCCGCGATCGACAGCCTCAAGCCGGCCCGCATCGTGCTGCTGTCCGACGGCAAGGAGAACAAGCCGTCCAACCCCAGCGACCCGCACGACGGGGCCTACACCGCGGCGCGGGCCGCCAAGGCCGAGGGCGTGCAGATCTCGACGATTTCGTTCGGCACGCCGTACGGCACCGTCGAGTACGAGGGCGCCACCATCCCGGTTCCCGTCGACGATCAGACGCTGAAGAAGATCTGCGAGATCACCGACGGCCAGTCGTTCCACGCCGACAGCCTGGAGTCGCTGAAGGACGTCTACGCGACCCTGCAGCGCCAGATCGGCTACGAAACCGTCAAGGGCGACGCCAGCCTGGCCTGGATGCTGCTGGGGGCCGTCGCGATGGCCGGCGCCGTCCTGGCCGGCCTGTTCCTGAACCGCCGGCTGCCCTCCTGAGCGATCAGACCGGCAGCCGCCGGTTGATCAGCAGCGCCAGCGCCGTCGCGATCAGGGCGGTGAGCACGCCCAGGCGCAACCACCCGGCACTGCCGGGACCCGGCACGGTGCGGTAGCCGATGTCCTTCTCGATGGCGTTGTAGCTCTTGGACAGCTCGTCGACGGTGCCGGCGGTGTAGGACTGCCCGCCGGACAGCTTGGCGATCATCTTCATCTGGTCCGTCGATACCGGCACCGCGACCCGCTGCCCGTCCATCTCGATCTCGCCGGTCTTGGTGCCGAACGAGATCGTCGAGATGGGCACCCCTTCGTCGCGGGCCAGCCGCGCCGCGGTGTAGGCCCCGTCGTGCGGGTCGCTGGGGTTGGACGGCTTGTTCTCAT
>NZ_LZJX01000135.1:0-15496 GCF_001667595.1 Mycobacterium sp. E2989
TCCCCAATCCTGTTGCGGCGGGGCGGGAATCGGGGCGGGCGCTAGGGTCGTCGCGGTCGGCGCGGGATCCACCGGCGGGCCCGGGACCGCGGCGGCGGGCGCGACCGCCACGGGCGATGCGCTGGGCGGGGCCGGCCGCGGCGGCTGGTATCCGGGCCCGAGATCGCCCGGGGATTCGAAGCGGGCGGTCGGCGCGGCGGCCATCCGGTCGGTGACCATGTCGTAGGACGTGGCGACGCCATCGCGCGTCGAGCGCATCGTGGTCAGCCAGTCATCGCGAATCTCGTTGTCCACGTATGGCATTACCTGCTCGCGCACCGCCTCTTCGGCCCCTAGCCGATCCCCCGTACCCGTCGTGAGCGCGGCGGCGGCGCCCAGCCATGCGGGCCGCTGCGCCTGTGTGCGGTCGTCGATGGCGATGGCGGTCGCGACCTTCGAGTCGACCAGGTACCACAGGTTGTCGCGCAGCGATTCGCACCGTTGCGCCGCCGCGCGCAGTTCGGTGGCCACCACGCCGGCGGTGTCGCAGTGGTGCTCCACGAATTGCACCGCGGCATCCCCGGCCGGCCCCGTCCACGCCGCGGCCAACTCGGCCACCTGCGCCCGCTGCATGCGCAGCGCTTCGGAGACCGCGTCGGCCGCCGCGCGCAGTTCCGCGCAGTCCCGGTCGAGGGCGCGCAGGTCGAGGCCGTCTTCGGTGTCGTACCAGTCGCGGATCTGCGAGGGCTGCGCCGTAAGGTCGGGATGTTGATAGCCCAGGGCGTGGCACGCCCGCACGTAAGTCTGAGTGTGCTCGACGGCGGGCAGCCCCTCGGCGAGGCGCCCGGCGACGTCCAACCGGTCGGCCACGGTCAGGCGATCCGCGCCGCGGCGTACAGCTCGGCGTCGGCGTAGCGGTCGGCGCTGGCCCGCAGCGCGGCGGCGATCTCGACGGACGCCCGCGACCACTGCTCGACCTGGGCGGTCAGCCGCTCCAGCTCGGCGCGCAACGCGTCGCCGCGGGCGGCGTGGGCGCGCCCGGCGCCGGCCCCGCCGAACGAAAGCCGGCCCAACTGATCACTCAACGCGCGGTCGAGAATGTCCGCGGCGGCGCGGAATTGGCCGGCGATGCGGTGCGTGGCCGCGACGTCGATCTCGGTGCGGGCCACGGTGACGGGCCGTGTTCCCCTGTCGAATCTCATGCCTAATCCGACGCCCGGGGACGCGTCCGGGTTCCTCGCAGATTCGGCGCGGCCGGTGTGGCACATCCAAGAACAGTGAAACCCGTTGCGGGCGAACGCTATTGGTAGCTAGGATGCTGGGCTTGGTGCCGGCCAGCCCGGGGCCGGTGGCTGGGTGGGAAAGTTCGAGCGTGGATACTCACCGCCGCGAACGAGATCGGGGTGTGGGGGCGCTTTGGCGCGGCAGGCGTCGGTGTCCCGGGCGAGATCAGGCCATTCCGCCGCGAGCCCGTATTCGGCGAAGTACCCACCCTGATGACCGGTGATCCTCCAGCCGCCGAACACGTCGGCCGACGGCGCGCGCGCCGGTCCCTGTTGGGCGGGCAGTTGCGGGCCGGTGGTGGCGGGAGCCGTCATCGTGATTCGCATCGGCTCGATCCCCGAATCGGGGGGAGGCTGGCCGATGTTCGGGGTGTACCCGTGACCCCGCGCTTGCGCGGTGCCGAACATATATTCACAGACCACCACCGTCACGTCACGGCCAGAGGTCGCGATCGACAGGATGTGGTCGTATTCGGTTCCTACCCAGGGATTTTCGGTCCTGCGGTCGGTCTTCGGCCACAGGAACCGGGTGCCCGTCGGGTTGTCGATCGGCTTGTCGGCGTCTACCGCCTGCTTGAATCCCGGGTACAGGAATTTGTCCTCACCGGTGATGGAGGCCAGCAAGTAGGACTCGGCGTAGGCCCGAACCGCAACGGCGGGCCAGGTGGTGACGGCGATATCGGGTTCCGCGCTCCACACCACGCTGAAATCGTTAAGTGTCGGCGGCCACCCCGCAGGCGTCGTGGAGGTGGGCGACGCCGACTGGCCGGAGTGACTGCCTGAAGCGCAGCCGACCAGCGAAACCGTGATGGTCGACAGCGTCATCAAAAAGCGTCTTGCGCGCCGAATGTAAGTCATTTCTTCCCCGGGGGTTCCGGTACGCCGATGACGTTGTTGTAGCGGTCGACCATGTACTGGTCCGGCGACATCTTCTCATTCGGCGGCAGGTTCAGCGACTGGGACAACACCGGGCCAAGGACATTGTTGTACTGGCCGGCGGTGAGATCGGGATGTTTGGCTTGCATCTCGTCCAGGGTCGCGATTCGCCCATTGGGGTGATCGTGGTCGTAGACAACATATTCGGGTGGCAGTCCCGAGATGTGCTGGTTTGCGCCGAGCAACGCATCGAGCATGTGTTCGTCGGCGTTTCCGATGTCCATGGGCTGGATCGGCGTCTGGCCCGGTGCGGTGGGCGCCGGCCCCAACATGTCGTTTTCGAGGTTATGCCCAAGCATGCCAATCGCGGGCCCGCTGACTTTGCCCACCCCCGGGACCCAACCACCGACCGTGCTGGCGGCCTGGACGCCGTCTTCGTAGGCCAGCTTCTTCGAGTCGTATTCCGAAAGCTGTTGGTGGTAACCGTTTTGTTCGTTCGCTTCGTAGGCATTGTGGGTTCCCACGTC
Organism: Mycobacterium sp. E2989; assembly: GCF_001667595.1. NCBI lineage: Bacteria > Bacillati > Actinomycetota > Actinomycetes > Mycobacteriales > Mycobacteriaceae > Mycobacterium > Mycobacterium sp. E2989. The sequence goes on from NZ_LZJX01000135.1 coordinate 2,666, forward strand.
GACCAGTCCTCGCAACGTGGCGGCGTCGTAGAGCTGGTCGCTGTAACCGTCGTGATTCGGGTTCAACGCGAATGACGAGTCGTGCAGCAACGCCTGGGTGTACGCATTCTTGTTGAAGTCCCGCGCGGCGGTGGGGTCGCTGTCGATCACCGAGAATATGCCCTTGGCGAGAGGCAGTGCGCCGGAATGGACGTCGCCGTTGGTGTCGAGCGGTCTGCCGAATTCCGGCAGCCCGCCCGATGTTCCGGCGATGTTGTTGACGTACGGGTCGAGGCCGTGGCCCATCGCTTGGACAAGGTCGGGGTTCACTTGCCCCAAGGTGTGGTTGCCCGGGAGATGGAGCAAGTCCGTGGACGCGTGGTGGCCGACGTAATCGGCGTAGGCGCGGGCGGTTTCACCGGCGATCTTGGCTTCCGGTCCCTGCGCGGCGTCGCCGGTCCAGGAGAACAGCGAACCGACCGCCTGCCCGTTGTCCTTCCACGCGTGATGGGTGAGGTTCCGCAGGAACTTGTCGTGATCGCCGCCGGTCATGGTGTCGTGGACGACCTGGTGATCCGGCGACATCGCGGACAGCACGTTGGACACCGCGGGGTCCATGGCGGGATCGCGCTCGACGTTTTGGCCCTGGCTCGCCGGGTCGTGCTGCCACAGCGGGGTGTCCATCATGGCCCCCGCCTTGCGGATCATCGCCCGATCCAGATCGGTGTTCGTCTGGAACGATTTGTCGCCGTCCTTGACGATGTTGGCGATGTCGTTGGTTTGGCGCATGTATTCCAGGCCGGACGAATTCAGTGCCTGCTGAACACTTTCGGGCAGCTGCGCCGCGCCGCCCTTCACCGTGTCGGTGCCCTGCTTCGCACCGACCTGCAGCGGCGTCTTGGGAAACGTGAGGTTGGGATTGCTCATCAGCTGCCACGAGTTGCCGATCATGCCCTTCTCGTCGCCGAGCCGTTGTTCGGCGGTCTTGAGGGCATCGATCGACATGCCGTGTTCTTGAGCTTGCAGCTGGCTCAACACCGACGCCTGCTCGGCGGTCAACGGCACCTTCCCCGCCCGCTGATCGGGCGTGATCGAGTTGAGCACCCCGTTCACGCGGGCGGCGGCGCCCTTGTCGCCGCCCAGCGCGCCCTTGACGTCTTGCTCGGCTTGCTCGGGTGTCTCGGCCTCGTGACCGTCGACACCCAGGACACGGCCCGGGTCGTACCCGTCGTTGGCCAGATTGGTCTGGGCCTGGTGCAGCGAGTTCGAATAGTTGTCGCGGATGGCGTGCAGCTGGTCGAGCGCATCTTTGGTGTCCTCGACCGCGTCGGCTTTCGCGTCCTTGATCAAGGTTTCGAGTGCCTGGCGATCTTGCGCACTCAGGTCGGAATGCCGAAGCTCCTCCTTGGCCGCGCCGATGATTCTGTCGAGAACCTGCAGCCGGCCATCCAGGGTGGCGATGTCTGCGGCACCGGCCTTCTGCGCCTCGGCCAACGCGGCGGCGATGTTTTCCAAATCCGCGCCGATCTTGGGCAACTGCTCGGACTGCGCTCCCAGCGCCTGGGCCGTGCGTTGCACTTCAGCGGAGCCGTTGATCGGGTGATCCCCATTTTGGTGATTCCAGGCGGCGTCGAAGCGCTTGCGGGCCTGCTCAAAGGCATGATCGGACTCGGCAGTGGAACGCCCCGCCGCGTGAAAGGCGTTGGCCAGGTTGGAGATCTGTGCGGGCTGCCCCGCTTGCAGAGTCTGGTTCACTGCCCACGGATCACCGCCGGCCCCGGCCACCAGCTCACCGACACTCAGGTTAGCCAGCTGAACCAACCCGAAGCTCCTCCCCGCCCGACGCTCGCCGCCACCCGCCATCGAACGTCATCACACTACTGCCGCACGCTATCCCGTCAATTCAGTGTGGTGCGACGGCCGGGTTCCGATTCAGCGCGCGGAGCTGACCGCCTCGGCGACCCGGTTCGCGACGCGCTGGGCGACGTCGGCCTCGGGGGCTTCCACCATGACCCGGATGACGGGCTCGGTTCCAGACGGGCGCAACAGGATTCGGCCGGTGTCGCCGAGTTCGGCCTCGGCGTCGCCGACCGCGGTGCGCACCGAGGGCGCGGCGGCGGCGGTGTCCTTGTCGGTGACGCGGACGTTGATCAGCACCTGGGGCAACGTCTGCATCGGCGCGGCGAGCTCGGTCAGCGACGAGCCGGTCTGCACCATGCGGTTCATCAGCCGCAGCCCGGTGACGATGCCGTCGCCGGTGGAGCCCAGCGCGGGCATCACGATGTGGCCCGACTGCTCGCCGCCCAGGCTGTACTCGCCGGCCCGCAGTTCCTCGAGCACGTAGCGGTCGCCGACGCCGGTGGTGCGCACGGTAATGCCCGCGGCGCGCATGGCCAGGTGCAGCCCGAGGTTGCTCATCACGGTGGCCACCAGCGTGTCCGAGGCCAGCTCGCCGGCCTCGCGCATCGCCAGCGCCAGCACGACCATGATGGCGTCGCCGTCGACGAGCTCGCCGTTGGCGTCGATGGCCAGGCAGCGGTCGGCGTCGCCGTCGTGGGCCAGGCCGAGGTCGGCGCGGTGGGCGATGACCGCGGCGCGCAGCGAGTCCAGGTGGGTGGAGCCGCAGTTGTCGTTGATGTTCAGCCCGTTGGGGTCGGCGTTGATCGCGATCACCCGCGCACCGGCCGCCCGGTAGGCGCGCGGCGCCACCGACGAGGCCGCGCCGTGCGCGCAGTCGACCACCACGGTCAGGCCGTCGAGGCGCAGCGTGCTGGCCTTGCTCAGGTGCCGCAGGTAGCGGTCGTCGGCGTCCTCGGCGTCGATGACGCGGCCGATCCCGGCGCCGACGGGGCGCGCCCCGGCTTCCGCGGTGACCAGCGCCTCGATCCGGTCCTCGGTGTCGTCGTCGAGCTTGCGGCCGCCGGGGCCGAAGATCTTGATGCCGTTGTCGGGCATCGGGTTGTGCGACGCCGAGATCATCACGCCGAAGTCGGCGTCATAGGCGCCGGTCAGGTAGGCCACCGCCGGGGTGGGGAGCACCCCGACGCGCAGCGCGTCAACGCCCTGGCTGGTCAGCCCGGCGATCACCGCGGCCTCCAGCATCTCGCCGCTGGCCCGGGGGTCGCGCCCGATCACGGCGACGCGCCGGCCCGGTCCGCCCGCGCTGGCCAGGTGCCGCGCGGCGGCGGCGCCCAGCTCGAGCGCCAACTCGGCGGTCAACTCCCGGTTGGCGACCCCGCGGACACCGTCGGTGCCGAATAGTCGACCCATGCGGAAAAACCTCTCACAGTTGGCGGCCGTTCACCTAACGTGCCCGTTCTTTTCTGACCGAAACGGGGCGCGTTTGGGCGCAGACACGCCGATGCAAGCGCGGAACGACCCAGTTTGAGGCCCCGTTGCGGCCAGAAAGTGATGGTTGATCAGCGCTTGCTGTACTGAGGCGCCTTGCGGGCCTTCTTCAGGCCGTACTTCTTGCGCTCGGTGGCACGCGGGTCACGGGTGAGGAAGCCGGCCTTCTTCAGCGCCGGACGGTCCTCGGGCTGCGCCAGGATCAGCGCCCGGGCGATGCCCAGGCGCAGCGCCCCGGCCTGGCCCGACGGGCCGCCGCCGTGCAGCAGGGCGAAGATGTCGAAGCTCTCCACCCGGTCCACCGTGACCAGCGGGGCCTTGATGAGCTGCTGGTGCACCTTGTTGGGGAAGTAGTCCTCCAGGCTGCGGCCGTTCAGGTCGAACTTGCCGGTGCCGGGCACCAGGCGCACCCGCACGACGGCCTCCTTGCGGCGGCCGACGGTCTGAATGGGCCGGTCGAAGACGAACGGCTCCGGGGCGGGCGCGGGCGCGGCGGCCTCGGCCGGCACGTCCGGGGTTTCGGTGGCCGTGGGGTCGGGGGTTTCCAAGGCCTCGGTCGTTTCGGTCACTGGGCCACCTGCTTGATCTCGTACGGAACCGGCTTCTGAGCGGCGTGGGGGTGCTCCGGGCCGGCGTAGACGTGGAGTTTGCGCTGGATCTGACGGCTGAGCTTGTTCTTGGGCAGCATGCCGACGATCGCCTTCTCGACGACGCGGTCGGGGTGCTTTTCCATCAGCTCGCCGGTGGTGCGCGAGTGCAGGCCGCCGGGATACCCCGAGTGGCGGTAAGCCAGCTTGCTCTGCAGTTTGTCGCCGGACAGGGCGACCTTGTCGGCGTTGATGACGATGACGAAGTCACCGCCGTCGACGTTGGGGGCGAACGTCGGCTTGTGCTTGCCGCGCAGCAGGGTGGCTGCCGCGACGGCAAGGCGGCCAAGCACCACGTCCGTGGCGTCGATGACGTACCACGACCGCGTGGTGTCACCCGCCTTTGGCGCGTAGGTGGGCACAGCGCTTACCTTTTCTTTCTCGAGGTGGATCCCGGGTCGAGCCGGGTGCCGGTCAGGCGGTTGCGGTGGGGCTGGTCTCGGCGACCGACGTTGACCCGAGGCCCCGGCGTACCGCACGCCAACCGAGCAGCTTACCGATGCGCGTCCCCGCAGGTCAAAACGACTGCGTGGTCCCAGCGGCTCTCCCCCGCCGGGACCACACAGACGACTATGGGCGCGGCTACCGTCCCCAGACGCCGGCCGCCCGCCGATCGGCGTCGGCCACCTCGTCCGCGCCGTCGCGCACCGCGTTGCCGAGATCGACCAGTATTTCGTTGAGCGCCGTCGCCGCCTGGTGCCACTTCTGCTGTTCAACCTGGTAGGCGGCCGCCGCCTCGCGTGTCCAGAGCTGCTGCAACGGGGCGATCTGCGACCTCAGTTCGTCCAGCGCCGCATTGAAGCGAGCCGACGTGCTGTGGATCTCCTGGCGCACCGAGAACTCGATTTCGCCGAAGTCATAGGAAAGCACCGATTCCACGGATCATCCTTCCGATCACAGGTCTCCGCCGGCGGCGGCGATATGGGTTGCGTGGGCGTGGCCGGCCTCCTGCAGGGTGATCGCGTTGTGCCGAATGGTCTCGCCGATCGAGTGCAGGACGTGATAGAGCCGCGTCGACTCCGCGTTCCAGCGATCCACCACCTCTTTGAACCGCGCGGCCGCGACCCCACCCCAGACCGACGGCGGCACCGCGCCCATGCGGCCGATGAACCCTTGCAGCATGGCCCGGATCTCCTCGTTGCGGGCGTCCGTCGTGGCCGCGACCGACCGCATCAGGTCGAAATCGGTGCTCAGGGAGTTCGGTGCAGTCATACCAAGTTCGACCTGGGCGCCGTTGATTTGGTTCCACCCGATTTTCGGTTCATTCGATCGCATGCGCGGACCGCACCGCCAGCTCGCAGGGGCCACGCACGGCCTCTTCCTTGCCGGACCGGCTCTGGCACCCAAGGCTGATCCGCACCGACCCGTCGAGCAGCACCGTCCACCGCACGTCATGGGCGGCGCGGACTTCGCGGTACGTCACCGCCGGCCTGCCGACGCTTGTCGCGGAGGGGTTGAAGTCGACGAACACCCCGGCCGGCTCCGCGTCGATCGCGCGTTTCAACCGCTCGGCGGTGGTGTTCAGCGTGTCGCCTGCGACCGGCGACTGCGTGACGTGCAACGCCACCTCGGGATCGGATGGCGAGGTGACCTGCACCCGGGCCGACCCCGGCCCGGCCACCACCCGCTGCGTGGACCAGCCCGCGGGCACCGTCACCGCCACCCGGCCTTCCACCAAAAAGGTGGTGGGCGGGGCTTCCACCGCCGGCGGGGCGACCGTGCCGTGCCGGTCCGGGCTGATCAGGGCGGGGGCCACCACCAGCGCCACGGTGGCCGCGCCGACGGCGCTGAGTGTGCGCGCGCCGAATCGCACACGATGGCCACCCGGCCGGCGCAGCTCGTCGAGCTCGGAACCCGCCAGCCGGGCCAGCCGGGCGTCGTCGATTTCCACCACCGTCCGCCCGTTGCCGCGCACCGCTTCGGCGACGGACTTGCCCAGGGTCGACGCCCCAGCGACCGTGCCGGGGGCGTCGATCAACACGACGGCGGCGGTGGTGCTCACGATGGCGGTCACCACCTCGTCGGCGACGGGATGTGGTTCCGGCCTGCGCGGTACCGCAACGATGTCGGGCCCACCGATCACCACCATCCGGTCGGCGATCTCCACCACGATCGCCGCCTTTGCGTCGGCGCCCGCGGCCCGCGCCAACAACCCCGAACGGGGCCTCGCCAGCACGTCGCCGAAAGCGGTCTTCGCCGCCCCGCTTACCACTCCCACGCGCGACGCCGACCACCAAGACGGATGCACCACGACCACGCCCCCGCCGCGCGGGCAGGCCACGGACCGCAGCGCGTCAGCCCACAGGGAAGCAACGTCGACCGGGCGATCGCCCACCAATGCCACCCGATCGTCTATCGCGCGCAGCGCCGCCTCGACGATCTCGGAATTTCCGTATTGAGTGACGATGCTTGTCCCGCAACATAATCGGCGGATCGTGCCCGGACCGGTTTCGATGATGGTGCGATGCGCACTCACGGCGCGCTCCAGGCCACCTGGACGAGTTGCTCGTCGCCCGATCGGGTGAGTAGAACACCGCGGCCGGCCGGCAACCGCGCCGCGCGACGGGAGCCGAACGGCCCGTCCTCGCGTGGGCAGCCGTTCATCATCAGGGTCGTGCAGCCGAGGTCACGCATCCCCGCCAGCAGAGGCTCGAAAAGCGCGCGCTCCGCGCCGCCGCTGCGCCGTGCTATGACCAGATGTAAACCCAAATCCTGTGCGTAAGGCAAGAATTCGGCGATCGGCGCAAGCGGGTTTCCGCCCGAGCCGGCCACCAGCTCGTAGTCGTCGACGACGAGGAAGATTTCCGGCCCCGAACGCCAACCCCCGGCTCGCAACTGCGCCGGGCTCGCATTGGCAGGCGGCATTCGCCGCCGCAACAAATCAAGAAGATCCGGCAGCAATCCGGACAACGCGCCTGCCGACATGGCATAGCCGCCGAGGCGCTCCGGCGCGACGACGCCGAGCAGCGAACGCCGGAAATCGACGATCGCGAGGTGGGCCTGCGCGCTGGTCTTCGTCCGGACGATCTCGCGGCATAGTGTCCGCAGCGTCGCCGTCTTGCCACATTCCTTGTCGCCGAGCACGAGAAGATGTGCGTGTTGGTCGAACTCGCACGTCACCTGTGCCAGTCGACGCTCCTCGACGCCCAGCAGGACGCGGTCACCCGCCCGCTCCACAACGGTGTCGCGCTCGACCAATCTGGGCAGCACCGCTATTGGCGGCGCCACCGATTCGGCGGGAGGGATCTCGGCCAGGGGCAAGGCGATCATCATGTGCGACCCGTCGCTGCAAAGCCCGCGGCCCGGCTTGTCCCGGGGCACGTGTTGCGCCGCTTTGCGGTCGAGTTCGGAATCGGCTGGATCCCCCAGCCGCAGCTCGATGCGCGTGCCGATCTGGTCCCGCAATGCCGGCCTGATCTCGGCCCATCGCGTTGCCGACAACACTACGTGCACCCCGAACGAAAGGCCCTGTGTGGCAACGGCCGTGATCGAGGCTTTCAGCTCATCGAATTCCTCGCCTAGTCGCGCCCAGCCGTCGATTACCAGGAAGACGTCCCCGAACGCATCGCCGTGCGGCGCCTTGCGCCGCGCGCGGAGCGTACGGTACTCGGCGATCGACGTGATCCCGTGATCGCTGAAGATGTTCTCGCGCAGCTGGATTAGCGACTCGCATTCGGCAACCATCCGCGCGACGAGTCGCGGCTCGGCCCTTCCTGCAACCGCGCCGACATGCGGGACGGCCCGGGTCGATGTCAGCGACCCACCGCCGAAGTCCATGCAGTAGAACTGCACCTGCCCCGGATCGTGAGTGGCCGCCAAGGCCGTAATGAGTGTGCGCAGCGCCATCGACTTTCCCGACTGGGGCGCCCCGATGACCGCGACATTGCCGGCTGCCCCACGCAGATCGACCATCAGCGGCGTCCGTAGCTGCTCGAAGGGAAGGTCGATGATGCCGACGGGAACCGTCAGGGCATCCGGCGCGGGCGCAGCGTCGAGAAGCAGCGTGTGCAGGCTGGGTGCCCGGTCCAGCGGGGGCAGCCACACCCGGTGCGCGGGCGGCCCGTGTCCGCAGAGCAGGTCCAGGACGGCTCGCAGGGTCGTCGGTTCGGACGGCGCACTGGTGCCGCCGGGGCGGGTGATCGCTCCGACAGTCCAAGACTCGAACCGCCGTACGGCGGGATTGCCCACGGAAACAACGGCCGGCGCGCGCGACGGTGCCGGGCCGGAAACGTATGCCGCGGAGAAGCGGATCAAGTCTCCGCCGCTTGTCCGCAGATAACCCGCTCCGGGGGTGTTCGGTAATTCGTGCGCGTCGAGCGTTCCCAGCACCGCCCGTGATTCGTTGGCCGACAGTGTCTTCAAGCAGATCCGATAGGAGAGATGGGCGTCAAGACCGCGCAGCCTGCCCTCGTCGAGTCGTTGGCTGGCCAGCAACAGGTGCATGCCCAACGACCGGCCAAGCCGCCCGATCGCCATGAACATGTCGGCGAAGTCCGGGTGTTGGCTGAGCAGCTCGGAGAACTCGTCGACGATGATGAACAGCGTGGGCAGGGCGGGCGATGTGGCGCCCGCCGGGCGCCCACGTCCGTACGCCGCGGCGCTGACGCAGCCCGCCGCGCGCAGCAGCTGTTGTCGGCGATTCATTTCACCTGCCAGGGCGTCGCGCATGCGGGCCACCAGCGGTGCCTCGTCGGCGAGATTCGTGATGACGGCGGCGACATGCGGAGCGGACGCGAAATCGAGAAAGGTCGCGCCGCCTTTGAAGTCGATGAGCAGCAGATTGAGCACCGCGGGAGAGTTGCGTGCCATCATGCCGAGCGCGATCGTCCGCAAGAGTTCCGACTTGCCCGAACCGGTAGCCCCGACGCAGAGCCCATGCGGGCCCATGCCGTTTTCCGCGGCCTCCTTGATGTCCAGTTCCACCGGTGTTCCGTCCGCGCTGACCCCGATCGGGATGCGGAGCCGATCGCGGCTGCGCCACAACGGGATCGGGTCGAATAATGTCATGTCGCCGATTCCCACCAGGGCCGCCCAATCGGTGGCGGCGCGGCGGGAGGCGGCGTCGGCCCGGTACATCGCCAATCGGCGCGCGCATACCAGTGCCTCCAACGTGCTCATCCGGTCGGGGTGCGGCACCGTTTGGGTTTCGCCGGAGCGGCTGATCGTCACCGGCGCGTCGTCGCGGCCGCCGCCGAGTTGGACGACGGTAGCGCCCGTGATCTTGTCGATGGTCTCGTCGACCTCGGCGATCACCACCGTGTGCTCGCAGCGGATTTCGCCGACCGCCGCTCGTGCCTCGGCCACACTCCGATACATCAGCCGCGCCTGACCCGCTTCGTCGGCCGCGATCGGATGTTGGTTGTGCGGCAACCATTTGAGCCACTCCCAGTGCCTATGGCCCCGGTCCGGGATCGCGGCGACGATCCGCAATTGATCGGGCGGGTGCAGAACGGCGAGTTGGCAGATCATCGCGCGTAGCAGCCCCCGCGTCGCGGACGTGTCGCCTTCGAGCCTGACGCACGGGCTTTCCCGCAGGGCGGCCGTGATGGGCGCGATGACCGTCGAATGCGCACGCATGAACCGGTCCAAAGCGGCGGCGGTGACCGGGTCGGCAGGCTCCGCCGTCGGCGGGGCTACCAACCGGGTGGCCAGCGGCTGGGCCCCGACGCCGATTCGGACGCGGCAGAAATCGGCGTCGGTCGCCCGCCGCTCCCACATCCGGGGTCCCCCGATCAACGTCCACAGGGTGTCGGGGTCCGGGTGAGCCCACGTCAGCGAGTAGCACTGTGCCGCAGCCGTTTCGGTGGCCGTGACGCGCAGCCGACTGAGGTATCCGAGGTAACGGAGGCGATCGGCGTCGATGCCGCCGCCCCGTTGGCGGGCGCGCGCTGAGACCGCGGTCATCACCGTCGAGGCCAGCATCATGATCGGGAAGGCCAGGAAAATCGGCGTGCGGCTGCCGCCCGACCCCAACGCCAACGTCGCCGCCACGACGCCGCATCCCGCGACGGCCAGCACGGCCGGCAGCAAGCGGAATAGCAAGCCGGCCGTAGCCGGCGACGGCGGCTCCGGCGGCGCCTCGACGACGAGATCGCCGGTCGCCACCGTCGGTGGCTGCCGCCGCGCTGCGGGCACGAAACTCTGGGTCATCTCGTCCCTCCCGTTGGGCGACGGTAGGTAGCACCGACATGCACGGCAAGTCGGTTGTGGACAGCCGTAGACCGGGCGACGGAAACCTGGCTACGTTCGGGCAATCCGACCGAAGGGGTTTCGTCGTTGCCTGCAACCGATTCAGGGCTCCGCCGCGTATCGATCCATGCCGGCAGCGCCGCCGCCGACCTGGTCCTGCCGGCCGAGATACCCCTCGCCGTCCTCACCCCTACCATCGTCGACATCTTGGAGGTAAGCCATGCCCACAACCGTCTGACCGCGAAGCGCTACCACCTGTCGCTCCCCGGCTCCTCCCCCCTGGATCCGTCGAAGTCGCTGGCGCAGAGCGGTATCGGGGACGGCACCGTGCTGCTGCTGAGCCAGCCGCCGGCCGAGCCACCCGCCCCTCGTCACCACGACACCGCGGAGGCCATGGCCGAGGCGCTGGCAGCGGCTTCAGAACCGTCCGGATTCCCCGCCCGCCTCGCCGGGGCGGTGGCGGCGGGCTGTGTGATCGCTGTCGGTGCGCTGGCGCTGGCACGAAATGCCCTGGTGGCCAACGCGCCGCGCACCGCCGTGGGGGTGCTGGCATGCGCGGGTCTGGTCGCGCTGCTGTCGGCGGTGGTTGCCCACCGGGCGTATCGCGACGCGGTTGCGGGGCTGACGCTTGGCGCGATGGCCGCCGCGTTCGCCGCGGTGGCCGGCTTGCTCGTGGTGCCGGGGCCGCCGGGCATCTGCAATGTGCTGCTGGCCGCGACGGCGGCGGCCGCCACCTGTGTCGTGGCTATGCGCGTATCGGGCTGCGGCGCGGTCACATTGACCGCCGTGTCATGCGCGGCGACGGTCGTCGCCGTCGCCGCGTTGGTGGGGGTGGTGACCGCCGCACCGCCGCACGCCATCGGCGCCGCAGCCGGGCTGGCATCGCTCGGCATGGTCGCGGCGGCGGCGCGGGTGTCGATCGTGTTGGCGGGGCTGTCAACTCGGCTGCTCTGGACACCGGCCATGGACGAAACGGATGCGGATGAGTGGCGCCTGCGGGAACGGGCGCGGCGTGCCGACGCCTGGTTGTCGAGCCTGCTTGCCGGGTTTTCCTCTGCGGCGGCGGTCGGCGCCATCGTCACCGTGCTGGCCGGTGCCCCGCGCCTGTCGTGCATGGCGTTCGGCGGCATCACCGGCGCCCTGTTGCTGCTGCGCGCGCGTTGCGCTGACGGCGGCCGGATGGTGACGTTCATCGCCGCCGGGATCGCCGTCGTGGGAGTCACTTTCGGTGTCGCCGCTTTCGGCGCGCCGGGGCAGGGGCCGTGGGTCGCCGTGGCCACGGCGATGCTGGCCGGCGCGGCGATGTATCTCGGCTTCGTCGCACCGGCAGTGACGCCTCCGCTCCTGGTGCGCCGAGCCATCGATGCGCTGGAGTGGCTTTCGCTCGTCGCGTTGGTGCCCCTGACATGCTGGCTCTGCGGACTTTACGGCGTCGCGCGGGGACTGAATCTCAGGTGAGGGCGTCCGGCGTCGCGCGCCTGCTGGCGGTATCGACGTTGGTTTGGGCGCCGTTGGCCGGACCCGCTCCGGCGCAAGCGGTTTCGCCGCCGCAGGTGGATGACAAATGGCTGCCGAATCCCGCGCGCCCCGCACCACCGTGGCCGACGGTGCAACGCGAGGTTTGTGCGACGATGACGACGGGATCCGCACCGAATCGGCTGGCCGGCCTGCCCGACCTGTCGCGGGTCCTGCAGCTGAGCCGCGGCGCCGGGCAACGGGTGGCCGTCATCGACACCGGTGTGTCGCGGCACCGCCTGCTGCCGGACGTGGTGGCGGGCGGAGACTTTGTCTCCAACGGCGACGGCACCCAGGATTGCGACGCGCACGGCACGCTGGTGGCGGGAATCGTTGCCGCGAAACCGGATTCCGGCGTCAGCGGAATGGCGCCCGAAGCGACTTTGATCAGCATTCGTCAATCCAGCGCTAAGTTCTCCCCGGCGACCGATCGATCCCGCGGGGGCGTTGGCGACGTCGACACCATGGCGAAAGCCGTCCGCACCGCCGCCGATCTCGGGGCTTCGGTGATCAACATCTCCTCGGTTGCTTGCGTTCCGGTCGCATCGGCGCTGGATGACCGCGCGCTGGGCGCCGCCCTGGCCTACGCCGTCGACATCAAGAACGCCGTCGTCGTGGCCGCCGCGGGCAACACCGGCGGGGCCGCGCAGTGCCCCCCTCAGCGCCCGGATGCCACCTGGGAGACCGTCACGGTCGCGGTCAGTCCGGCCTGGTACGACGACTACGTGCTGACCGTCGGTTCCGTGAGTCCCGAAGGGTCGCCGTCGGCATTCACCCTTGCCGGCCCGTGGGTCGATGTCGCGGCCCCCGGCGAGGCAGTCACCCCGCTCGGTTCGGAACCGGTGTCCGGCACCAGTTTTGCCGCCCCGGTGGTCAGTGGGCTGGCAGCGTTGATTCGGGCCCGCTTCCCCACGTTGACCGCGCGGCAGGTGATGCAGCGCATCGAATCGACGGCGCATCACCCGGCCGCCGGGTGGGACCCGGTCGTCGGCAGCGGCACGATCGACGCGTTGGCGGCGGTCAGCACGGATGTTGGCCCGTCCCCGCCCACCTCGGCACCGGCGCCCGCGCCGATCACCACGCGGCAAGGCAGATTGCGGCGCCGCGCAAAGCCGTGTTCCGCGGCCGCGTGTCCTGGGGCGCGGCCGGTGGC